>BDSV01000064.1 GCA_002898075.1 bacterium BMS3Abin03 | reverse complement strand
GCGACAACAACGGTTGTCCCGCCTTCCGGAACTGATGCCGGGGAGGCAACAGCGTATTGGTTTAAAATATCTGCGGATGGAGTTAGTACTCTTAGTTCCAGCGACGGCGGGTTCATCGGCGGTGAAGATATTGCTACAAGTGCTTATACTTTTTTCCCTTCCATTGCAGTTAATTCAAGCGGTGATATGGTTGTTGGATTTTCAGTATCAGCATCTTCAATTTTCCCGGGTTTTTATTATACAGGCAGGTTATCGACAGATCCGGCTGGTACTACAATTACCCCTGGTGTTGTAAAGGCAGGAGTTGATTATTATGTAAGAAAATTCGGCGGTTCCAAGAATAGATGGGGTGATTATTCCGGTGCATCAGTCGATCCTTCCGATGACCAAACATTCTATGTTTTTAACGAATATGCATTATCAAGAGGTACAATTTTACCATACTATCCAACCGAAGATGGCAGGTGGGGAACTGTATTTGGTAAAATTGGTGTATCAGCTTTACCTGTCGAGCTATCTTCATTTACATATAAAATTGTTTCTAATGGAGTAAAACTAAATTGGGTAACTCAAACTGAAGTTAATAATTACGGATTTGAAGTAGAGAGAACCTCCCCCTTTCCCCCTCCTTACCAAGAAGGGGGTGGCGAAGCTGGGGGTGGTTGGGAAAAGATTGGTTTCGTTGAAGGACATGGCAACAGTAACTCACCCAAATATTATTCATTTATTAACGAAGGAATAAAATACGGAAAGTATGCTTACCGTTTAAAGCAAATAGATAACGACGGAACATTTGAATACAGTGATGTTATAGAAGCAGATGCAGGAGAGATACCAAATGGTTTTGTGCTCGAACAGAATTATCCTAATCCGTTTAATCCCTCAACTTCTATAAAATTTGCAATTAATAAAAATGAAACTGTTTCATTAAAAATTTATAATGAACTTGGTGAAGAAGTTACCACGCTGTTTAACGGCAATGCAGAAGCGGGTAAAATTTATAATCTAAAATTTAACGGAACAGATTTACCAAGCGGTGTATATTTTTACCGGCTTACCACATCTACTCATTCCATAATAAAGAAAATGCTGCTATTGAAATAGTGCCAAATGTCATAATAGTAACTAATAACCCCAACTTTTTTTGCATATTTTAGCTTCCCACGGTAATAAAAGGCAATATTTGTCAGTTATTTTGAAAAAAAAGCATTTCTTAACAATTATTTAATAGCACTTTTGCTGAAAATTAATTACGTTTGTTATCAGGGCTATATGATATGGGAAAAAACATACCGGTTCAGAGTTGTAAGTTCAAACACATTGCAAACAATGAGAAGGAGGAATGTATGAGAAAAATTGCTCCATTCATTTTTATTTTTGTTTTGGCTTGCTTTAATATTGCTATTTTAGGTCAAGTGGCAAATCATATAGTTATAGCAGAAACATATGGTGGAGGTGGAAACAATGAGTCTCATTGGGCAAATGACTATATAATACTTTACAATCCAACTGCTTCTAACACTGACATTTCAACTTGGTCAGTTCAGTATGCAGCATATAATTCATTAACTTGGCATGTTACAAATTTAAATAGTACGATAACTTCTGGTAGCTATTACTCAATTCAAGAAGCTGGGGGCTCGAGCGGAGATATGGCCCCACTTCCTTTTGTACCAAATGTTATTGGAACAATTAGTATAAGTGCAACTAAAGGTAAAGTTGCACTTGTAAATAACCAAATAGCATTAACTGTCTCAGATCCAACTAGTGATCCTAATGTAATAGATTTTATAGGATATGGCTTAGCCAATGCTTTTGAAGGATCTGGTGCAGCACCCGCCCCTAACAATACTTCGAGTGTGAGGAGAAAAGATAATAATGGAAATAATACATATGGTACAAATGGCAGTGGATGGGATACCAATGATAATAGTGCTGATACTTATAAAGAAACTGATATTATCAACAATCCTCCTCTCCCCGTAGAACTCACATCCTTCTCTGCAAGCATTGCAGATGATGCTGTTAAACTTAATTGGCGTACGGAAACCGAAGTTAATAATTATGGTTTTGATGTTGAAAGAGCAACCATCCTTAGTCTCCCCGACGGAGGGAGAAATAGTGGTTGGAAGAAGATCGGATTTGTGGAAGGGCACGGTAATTCCAATTCTCCAAAGAGATATTCTTTTGTTGATAATGATATTAGCTCCGGGAGATATGCATACAGATTAAAACAAATTGATAACGACGGTTCGTTTGAGTATTCAAAAGTAATTGAGATTGATTTGGGTTTGCCGTTACAGTATGAACTCAGCCAGAATTATCCGAATCCGTTCAATCCATCGACAACAATAAAATATCAAATCCCCAAAGCAGGAAACGTTAAGCTTACGGTTTTTAATATTCTGGGCGAAGTTGTAAGTGTACTAATTGATAGGTATGAAGAAACAGGTGTATATTCGATTAGTTTTAATGCTTCAACTTTGAAGAGCGGTATATATTTTTATAAGCTTGAGTCGGCAAATTTTATTCAAGTAAAAAAAATGAGTTTAATCAAGTAAGCCGGGTAGAAGAAAAATCTTACTCGCTGTATATTTTAATCGTACTATTTAATATATTGTAGAAAAACTTATTCACATTTAACAAGAGGGCAAACATGAAAAAAAACCTACTTCCTGTTTTAATATTAATTTGTGCGTTCTTAATAAGCACAAACATCATAGCGCAAGATCATCTTTTACTTACGGAAGCTGTTCTTACGCCGACAGCGGATGAATTCATCGAGATTTACAATCCGACAGGCGCTCCCGTTGATTTAACAAACTACTATTTGAGCGATGATGAAGATTATGCTCTTCTGCCGGGTGCATTTGGCGCCGGTCCTGCTCCTAATATCGGCTCATCCGATTTTATTGCACAATTTCCATCCGGTGCTGTTATTGCTGCCGGGCAGGTTGTTGTAATTGCATTTGACGGCGCAGGGTTTTTAACTGATTTCGGTTTCGCTGCCGATTACGAAATAAAAATGACCGACCCCGGAACACCGGATATGCTTCAAACCGACGTTGGCACGAGTGCCGGGCTTACGAATTCCGGTGAAAATGCATGCCTGTTTTTCTGGGACGGTGCGTCTGACCTTGTTGAAGATATTGATATGGTCAATCTCGGTACACCAAGCTCATCAAACGATATTGGTGATAAGACCGGGCTTGCTGTCGATGGTCCCGATGCAGATACCACACCTTCTACTTATTTACCCGATGCGCATACTATGCCTCTACAACTAACCGATCCCGGTTATGGATATTCAACTAAGAGAGAGAAGCTTGAAGGTGCCAACGAAGTTAACAGCGGCGGTAACGGGATTACCGGGCACGATGAAACCACCGAGGATATTCTTGTTACATGGGATACTCTTTATGTTGCACCCGACCCGGGAGTTGTTGGACCCGGAGTACCGGTTGAGTTAGCTTCATTCGTTGCATCCGTAAATGAAAATGCTGTTACTCTTAACTGGATTACAGCAACAGAATTAAACAATTCCGGTTTCGAAATTCAGCGCTCAGTACAAACCGATGTATGGGAAAAGATTGCCTTTATTCAGGGTTACGGAACAACTACCGAAATCCATCATTATTCTTATACCGACAATAATCTTACAGAAGGCAATTATACTTACAGGTTGAAACAAATCGATTTAGACGGCAGCTTTGAATACTCTAATATAGTCTTTGCAGATGTTGTTAATCCGTTGGAGTTCGATCTTACGCAGAACTACCCGAATCCTTTTAACCCGAGTACAACCATTAAATTTACCATTCCTGAAGCAACCGTTGTAACATTAACGGTATTCAATACCTTAGGTCAGGAAGTTGCGCTTCTGCTTAATCAATCTATGGAAGCAGGGACTCACCAGGTTAATTTTGATGCAGTGGGTTTAAATAGCGGAATGTATTTCTATCGCCTGGAAGCAGGCGAGTTTGTTCAGGTTAAAAAAATGACACTGCTCAAGTAATAATTTTTTCGGCTTGAATTATTTTAAACCCCTCGCTGAATAAACGAGGGGTTTTTATTTAAATTACAACAATCAGATTCCGGAAAGCACCGGATACAGTATGATATATCAAATACAAATCTTTTAGTGTTGCAAACAAGATACTGTTTCTATACAAACATTTGTAGGGCGACCTGCCAGGTCGCCCCTACTAATTAACTCATCAGAGCAAACATTTTTTAAGACATCATCTTTAAAAACGCAGTACAACATAACCTATAAATCGTGCGGTTTTAATTATGCTCAAAAAACAATCAAGTTATATGTAAATAGCATGCAAATAATTATTTAATTATATATCTTTGCCGGGTAACAAAACTCATTTCTAATAATAGGCGGGAATAAACAACCACTATGTTCGGATTTATTAAATTTGGTAATAAGTCTTCATTAGGGGGTGAAATTTATCGCGAGCAGAAGAGAAAAAGAACTATCATAACTATAATAATTGGGTTTATCGCATTTATAATTCTCAATTTAATTTTATATTCATTAACAGTAATATAGATCTTTCCACGCTCGTCTCTTTAAATTCAGCCCCGGATATTTTAATTTATGAACCGAATCTAAAAAGGTTAATTAGGATAAAATAGAGTTGACTTTTTGAATAAAAAACGAAGCTAAATTTTGTTAAACACACCTTTTTAGAACAGGCGCATTTATATAAAGAAAATAATTACATTTAAAATTTGATGCAGAAGAATAAAATATATATTGAAACCTACGGCTGCCAGATGAATCTGGCGGATACGGAAATTGTACTGGGTATTCTGCAGAATAAAGGATACTCGGTTACGAAAGAAGCCGAGGATGCAGATGTTGTTCTGGTTAACACATGCAGTATTCGTGATAATGCGGAACAGAGGATATACGGCAGACTAGGCAACTTTAAGAATTTGAAGAACAGGAACCCCCATCTTGTTGTAGGCATACTTGGCTGTATGGCGGAAAGACTGCGCAAAGATTTAGTTGAAGAGAAAAGTATAGTAGATCTCGTTGTTGGTCCCGATGAATACCGGCGCCTTCCGGAACTGATTGATATAGCTTACAACGGCGATAAAGGAATCGGTGTTAAATTATCGAAGACCGAAACTTATGATGATCTTCTTCCATACAGAGAAGATGGTTTACAGGCGTGGATATCCGTGATGCGAGGCTGCGATAAGTTCTGCACTTTCTGTGTGGTTCCTTTTACGCGGGGCAGGGAAAGAAGCCGATCATTAAGCTCTATAGTAAATGAAGTTAAGCAATTATCGGAGAGAGGCTTTAAAGAAGTTACTTTGCTCGGACAAAATGTTAATTCTTACCTCGATGATAAAAACGATTTTGCCGACCTGTTATCGGCTTGCGCAAAAGTTGACCGCATGATGAGAATCAGGTTTACAACATCACATCCGCAGGATATGTCTGATAAGCTTCTTTTCACAATTGCAGAAAATTCAAACATCTGCAATTACATTCATCTTCCCGTTCAATCCGGTTCGAACAGGATTCTTGAGCTGATGAACCGGACTTATACCATTGAACATTATCTCGATTTGATCGAAAAAGCAAGAAACATTATTCCCGCTGTAAGTTTTTCAACCGATATTATTGCGGGCTTTCCTACCGAAAATTACGAAGATCATGTAATGACATTAGATATAATGAGAACGGTGCGATATGACGGTGCATTCATGTTTAAGTATTCACCGAGGGAAGGAACAAAAGCATTTAAGATGAAAGATGATGTTCCGGAAGAAGTGAAAACAAAACGCTTGCAGGAAATTATCGATCTTCAGCAGCAAATATCTTATGAAATCAACCAGGAATTGATTGGAACTGAAGAGACTGTTTTAGTTGAAGGCAAAAGTCGTAAGTCCGATAATTTTTTCGCCGGGCGTACAGATTCGAATAAAGTTGTTATCTTTCCTGTTGATGATAAAATTAATGATGGTGATTACGTAAAGGTGAAAATAAATAAAGCCACCCAGGCAACCTTGTTCGGTAATTATAGTTCCCATACCGATATTAAAAGTGAAAATCTTGCTTTAATTGCATAAATTTAGCTCATACATTGTTTAATATTATTTCCGGTGCACAAATTAGCTATCGGAGTTTAAAATGAAATTAAATCTCATCCAAATTATTTTGATTGCAGTCCTGTTTTACTGCATTCCATCCGAGACATTTTCCCAGGATGTAGATATCATTCCTTATCTTAAAAAAATTGAGAGCGGCAAGGTAGATGAAGTACGCGAAGCACTGCCCGATCTAAAAGATGATTATCTCAAAAGTCCTTCGGTTATGTTTCTTGAGGGTGTATTAACTGAAAATGGTCAGGAAGCAGTTGTCATCTATCAGAATATAATTGATAATTATCCTAACAGTAAATATGCAGACGCAGCGTTGTACAGAATTTATTCTTATTATTATGCGTTGGGTTTATACGAATCTGCAAACGGAAAATTAAACCAGCTTATAGAACAATATCCAAATTCTCCTTACATAAAAATTGCTAAGCAAAACCGGCTGCCCTCAAATCCGGAAATAAAAAGTGAGGTTCCCGGCGTAGATAGCTCGAAAACGGAAACTGGAATATCTGGTAAAGATGTAAATGATTTTAAATATACAATTCAAGTGGGCGCATTTAGCAAAAAGGAGAATGCGGTTTTTCTGCAAAGCAAGTTTGAAAAAGCGGGCATCTACTCGGAGATAAGAGAAAAGTTAGTAGCGGGTACAACATTTCATGTAGTGTATGTCGGTAAATTTGTTTCTGTAGAAGATGCGGAAAATTTTCTGCAAACAATTGAAGATAAGTTTAAATTAAACGGAAGAGTAACTGAAATACCTAAGTGAATCGTGGGAAATATAAAATTTATCGGTACCGGTTCGGGGAAGACATCTCTTAAAAGATTTCACTCATCGTTTTTAATTTCTACCGTCGATTATAATTTGCTTGTGGATGCCGGTGACGGTGTTTCCAAAGCGCTGCTTGCACAGAACGTTGATTACAATTCAATCAACGGAATTCTGTTTTCACATCTTCATCCCGATCATTATACCGGGCTGGCTGCTCTTATCGTTCAGATGAAAATGCAAAACAGGAAAGTGAAGTTGGATATTTATGTGCATAAAAATTTGAGCAATACGCTCGAAAGTTTTTTGATCAACTCTTATTTGTTCCCGGAAGGGATGGGATTCGAAATTACTTATCATCAGTTCGATGATGACAAGAATTTTGCTGTAGGCAAAAATATTCAGATACGGTCGCGGCAGAATTCCCATCTTAAAAACGCATCGAATTTACCCGGGTACAAAGATAAAAGTTTTTCCTGCAGCAGTTTTTTGTTTAATATAAACGGAAATATGATCCACTATACCGGTGATATCGGCTGTGCGGACGACCTGTTACTTTTTAAAGAATTCGATAGCAACTATCTGATCACCGAAGTAACTCATATTCAATTCAGTGAATTGCTCGAATTAATCGGTAAAGAAATTTCACCGGGAAAAATTATTTTAACGCATTTAAGCGATGGGGATAATATGTTATTTGAAGAGAAAATAAAAACTCTTTCTATGGAACTTTCAGAAAAATTTATTATTGCATTCGATGGAATGACCTTTGACATCTGACAATATTTCAATTTTTGGTATTTATCAAATCTAAGATTTTATTATATTTGTGCATCATTATAAATTAATTTTACTAGTGTACGTCATTTTGTCATTTTAATTAATGCTTGGCTTTCAAATGAACCGCGAAGAATGTAAAGCAAAATACGGAATTATCGGCAAGTCTAAAGAAATAAACGACCTTGTTGATATTTTGATGCAGGTTGCACCCGCCGATATTACTGTCCTTATTTATGGTGAAAGCGGAGTTGGAAAAGAAATTTTTGCCGCTGCCATACATGGGCTGAGTAAAAGAGCAGTTAAACCTTTAATAAGTGTAAACTGCGGTGCCATTCCCGAAGGCATTCTGGAGAGCGAACTGTTCGGACACAAAAAAGGATCGTTCACCGGTGCATTTGAAAATAGAAAAGGTTATTTTGAAATAGCCAACGGAAGTACTCTCTTTCTGGACGAAATTGCGGAAATGCCTTTAACAACACAGGTTAAAGTATTAAGAGCGATAGAATTAAAAGAATTTATGAAAATCGGTGCCGAAACCGTTACTAAAGTGGATGTAAGATTTATTGCAGCAACTAATAAAGATCTGCAGAAAGAGGTCGATGAAAAACGGTTCAGGGAAGATCTTTACTTCCGGCTTAAAGCAGTTACTTTGAATATACCGCCGTTAAGAAAAAGAAAAGAAGATATTGATTTATTGGCAAATTATTTTATTGATAATTATTGTAAACAAAATAAAATTGATTGCCCGGTTCTTTCGGATTCTGCACGGAACATTTTATTAAATTACCCCTGGCCCGGAAATGTAAGAGAACTGAAAAATATGATAGAAACAGCAATTACGCTTAACCGGAATAGTGTGCTTACACCCGAATCGTTCAGTTCATTAATTATCGAGCCGGAAGTGATTGAAGAATCCAGAAATTTACCTGTATATCTTAGAAAATCGCCCGAAGAAGCCGACAGGGAACTGCTTTACCGTGCCCTCTTTGAGATAAAAAAAGATTTAATCGAACTAAAGGATTTGGTTGTTCATCAACATAAAGAAGTATATACACCTTCGTTTAATAATAATAATGATATTTTACCGCTGGATGAAATGGAAAAAGAAGCAATTAAAAATGCGCTGGAAAAAACACGCGGCAGCAGAAGGTTAGCGGCTAAGCTGCTGAATATCAGCGAACGCACTTTATACAGAAAAATCAAACAATATGAGCTTCAATAGTTTATGAAAATTGCTCATAATATCGGTCAAAGAGCTGCGGTTTGCCTGCTGCTATATTATTTGGTAATAGGCAGTTTACTCTTTATTTTTACGGGCTGTTGCACTTATTCTTTTACCGGTTCATCCGTTCCCGAACATCTTAAAACAGTTGCTATACCTGTTGCTGAAGACAGGAGCGGTGCCGCTATCCCCGGTATGAGAGAAAAGCTTACCGAGGATTTAATAAGGAAATTTATTGATGATAATTCTTTGCAGGTAACAGAACGTTCGAAAGCTGATGCAATACTTGAATGTACCATTATTTCGGTTAAGGATATTCCTTCGATTGTTTCAGCGGGTGAAAATATTTCTCAACGGCGTCTTACCGTTACCGTTCAGGTTAAGTATAAAGACCTGGTAAAAAGAATAAGTGTTTTCGATAAAAAATTTTCAAATTATGGAGACTATGTGCCCGGTAAAACAGAGAATGACAGAGTTTCCGCTGCCGACGTAGCGCTTGATAAAATAGCGGAAGATGTGTTACTTGCGGTTGTTTCCGGCTGGTAATGTGAAAGGAAGAGAATAATGGATGAGATAGTTTTAGTAGGTTATTTCCTGTCGTTATTAATATTATCTATATTTGGGCTGCACGGGTTCGTCATGCTTTTTTATCACAGGAAGTATAAAGGAGTGCAGTATAAACCCAAACCGGATTACGATTTTAATGATATTGTTACAATACAGCTTCCGCTTTACAATGAATATTACGTTGTTGAACGGCTTATCAATTCGGTTTGCGCAATCGATTACCCGAAAGACAAACTTGAAATACAGGTGCTTGACGATTCAACCGACGAAACTGTGGACCTGGTTGCGAAGATAGTAGATGAAAAGAAAAAGCTCGGTCTCGATATTAAACATATTCACAGAACAAACAGGGAAGGATATAAAGCCGGTGCCCTTAAAAAAGGGCTTCAGACAGCAAAGGGTAAATTCATTGCTATCTTCGATGCCGATTTTATTCCAAAGAAAAACTTTCTTAAAAAAACACTTCCGTTCTTCTATAAAAATAATGTCGGGATGGTTCAAACAAGATGGGAACACCTGAACGGAGATTATTCAATCCTTACAAAAGCACAGGCGCTTGCACTCGACGGGCATTTTGTAATTGAACAAACTGTAAGAAACAAAGCCGGGTTCTTTATTAATTTTAACGGGACCGGCGGAGTGTGGAGAAAGGAATGTATCGAAGATGCAGGCAACTGGCATGACGATACTCTTACGGAAGACCTCGATCTGAGCTACAGAGCGCAGCTTAACGGCTGGAAGTTTGTCTTCATGAAAGATTTTACTTCACCCGCCGAGCTTCCTTCAGATATAAGCGCTCTTAAATCGCAGCAGTTCAGGTGGACGAAAGGCGCAATTGAAACGGCGAAAAAGATTCTTCCTTTAGTGTGGAAATCCGATATAGATTTGCGGATCAAACTGCAGTCAACTTTTCATTTAACTAATAATCTTGTATTCCCTTTTATTCTGCTGGCTGCAATATTAAATGTCCCGTTGATTTTTATAAAAAACAGCGGTGCTCACGAAGTTTACTTTGCTTTGATGTCTGTTTTTGTACTTGCATTTATCAGCACTTTTATGTTTTATCTCTATTCACAAAAAGATATAAGAACGGATTGGCGGAAGAAAATAGTTTTGTTCCCGCTGTTTATGGCGGGAAGCATGGGCTTTGCTGTAAATAATTCGCGTGCAGTATTTGAGGGATTAATGAACAGAAAAAGTGAATTTGTAAGAACACCAAAATATAAGGTGGTTAACGAAAAGGATTCGTGGCTCGGCAAAAAATATTTTAACAATAAAATCGATTTTTCCGTTATAGTTGAAACGATTATGGCTATTTACTGTTTGATAGGGGTTCTATCGAGTATTTACTTTTTAGAAATTGCAGCTTTACCGTTTCAGCTATTATTCTTCACCGGTTTTGCTTTCGTGTCAATCACCTCAATTCGTAATGCTTTTGCTAGAAACAATTAAAGTATTTTGAGTAAATCAGTCGAACAAATATTAAGCAAAAAGATCAATCTCATTTACGAGTATAATAATAACTCTCCGTTATTTGTGAGAATAGCAAATAGCGAGCTGGAGCAAAATAATATTCTTCAGGCATTTCAGATTTTAGAGAAAGGGTTAAAGCTTTATCCAAACCATCCTGTTGCTTTTTTCCTTTTAGGAAAAACTTTTGCCTTAAAGGGTAAAATAAATAAGGCGTTGGAATATTTTAAAAAAGGCAGCGATCTGATTCAATCCGGTGAAACTTATGAATATTATGTGAAAGAAATTGAGTCGATTAAAAAGCAGCGCATGTTATTTGAAGAAACAAGAGGTAATATATTCACTTCGGGTTTAAGAGATAAAGCCGTCCATACTAACAATCCCGGATTTTCAGGCACAACTGAAAGACCGGGTAAACCGGATTCATCTCTCGATGAAAAATTGGATGAACTTGCAAGGAAAATTTCAAACGCCAAAATTTCAACTTTAACCGATGAGGAATTTAGAGAACCGGCTTATGTTAATAAAGTTTCAGGCGATAATCTTATAATATCGGAAACTCTTGCGAAAATTTATGTGGCTCAGGAAGAATATAATGAAGCAATAAAAGTTTATGAAAAGCTTATTAAAAAAGAACCGGCTAAACACCAGTATTATTCGGAAAAGATAAATGAGATTCGTTCTAAAAGTAATAATACATTATAACCCTTTTCAGCAATCCGATTAACCCGTTAATATTAATTATTCTTTTACTGATGAAAGGCACACCGAAAAGCACAAAACTCGAAAAAAATTTTTATAAGCGAAAGGTGCTGATTGTTGCAAAGGAATTACTCGGGAAAATATTTGTACATAAAAATACCGGCAAAATTTACGCAGGGAAAATAGTTGAAGTGGAAGCTTACGACGGCAGTTTGGACAAGGCAGCTCACTCTTATTCCGGGAAAACAAAACGGAACGAAATTATGTTTAGAGAAGGTGGATATTTGTACGTTTATTTATCCTACGGTGTGCATTACTGCTGCAATGTTGTAACCGGCGAAAAAGATAAAGGTACGGCAGTTTTAATCAGGGCGGTTGAACCGGTTGAAGGAATTGATAGAATGATAAAAAACAGATTTGGAAGAAACCTGACCGGTGAGAAAGAAAACTATAATCTTACGAGCGGTCCGGGGAAGGTTTGTAAAGCAATGGATATTAATATTAAGCATTCAGGAATAGATTTAACCGGAGATGAAATTTATATTCTGGATCGACCGAAAATAAAAAATAAGATGGTAGGTGTTTCGAAAAGAATAGGTATTACAAGATCGGCAAATTTACCATGGCGGTTTTTTATAAAAGATAACCCGTATTTATCCAAATGATAATCCCCCGTAATTTATTAATTGTAAGAACAGACCGGATCGGTGATGTTATCCTGTCTTTACCGTTGGCTGAGATGGTGAAAAAGCATTATACCGGTTGCAAAGTTACATTTCTTGTAAAAAGTTATACAAAAGTTCTTGCTGAAAGCAACCCGTTTATTGATGAAGTATTAACTTTAAAAGAAATAGATGGCAAAATAAAATTAGGTGAAAATGTAAAACTATTAAAAGAAAAATCGTTTGATGCAAGCATTATTGTCTATCCTACATTTATAACTGCTTTGATAGTATTCCTTTCGGGGATAAAAACACGTGTGGGAAGCGGGTATCGCTGGTATTCGTTTCTTTTTAACGAGAAAATTTACGAACATCGGAAATATGCCGGGAAACATGAACTTGAATTCAATGTAAACCTGTTAAAAATTTTTGGTATTGAAAGGAATGTATCCCCTTCCAAAGTTGAATTTAATTTGCGTGTGGATGAAAAAAGTTTATCTGAAGTTAAAGATGTTTTGAACAGTGAATCGGTTGATTTAAATAAAAAGATGATAATCGTTCATCCGGGCAGCGGCGGCAGCGCTATCGATTTACCTTTGGAAAAGTTTTCAATATTGGTAAAATATCTTGCCTCATTAAATGATATTAATGTGATCATTACCGGAAGCAACGATGAAAAAGAAATATGTTCGAAGATAAAAGGAAAGACCCCGGCGATCAATTTATCCGGCAGGTTTAATTTATCGGGATTAGTTGCACTTACAAGTTTGTGTACACTTTTTATTACAAATTCTACCGGACCTATACATATTGCAGCCGCGCTGGATAAATTTACGATCGGTTTTTATCCTAAAATCCTTTCCTGCTCGGTGAAGAGATGGGGACCATATACGACAAAAAAAGCTGTTTTTACGCCCGAAATAGAATGTAATAACTGCACGCGGGAACAGTGTGAACGGTTGAACTGTATGAATAGCATAAATATTGATAATGTTATTAATACAGCTAAAAAAGTACTGAATATTTAAATTGGAGAAATGATGTTTTTAAAAAATAGAATAATTCTCGCAGCTTTTATCCTGCTTATAATTTATGGCTTTACGGGTGGAGATAACGGCGGTAACAATTTTAGAAAACTTGATAACAAAGCATTCAAAGTTGGTGAGAAATTAACTTTCGAGCTTAACTACGGGTTTGTTACAGCCGGCGTTGCCGTTATGGAAATTCCGAAAATAAAAAGAATATCCGGTCGGCAAGCTTTTCATGTTGTTTTTACGGTTAATTCTGTTCCGAGTTTCGATTGGATTTATAAAGTTAGAGACCGCTATGAAACTTACATCGACGTTGAGGGGCTGTTTCCATGGAGATTTGAACAGCATATAAGAGAAGGCGGGTACACAAGAGATTTTTCAGCATTCTTCGATCAGAGAAAAGGTAAGGCAAAAACAAGCGAGGGCGAGTATGAAATTCCGATATATGTGAATGATATCGTTTCCGCTTTTTATTTCGCCCGCACTTTAGATTATTCCAATATGAAGGTCGGAGATAAAATTAAAATGCAAAATTTCTATAAAGATAAAGTCTATAACCTCGACGTCAAATTTCTAGGCAGAGAAACCATCGATGTACCTTCGGGTACGTTCGATTGTCTTATGGTTGAACCTTTGGTTAAAGAAGGCGGACTTTTTAAGCATGACGGCAATATAATAATCTGGTTGACGGATGATGAATTGAAAATGCCTGTTAGGGTAAAAACCAAAATAGTAATCGGTTATGTAGATGCTGTATTAAAAGACTATCAGGGATTAGCTGGTCCGTTAGATGCTAAACATTAAGACCGATGTGGGATCTTTTTATTAAAAAGACACGATAAGTTTCTTCTTTTTTTTAAATCTTATCTTTAATTTCATATCAAAATTTAAAGCATTTCAAAAAATATGTCAGATTTCGAAAATAACTCCGAAGAACATAAGCCGGATAAAGACGGGCAGAATCCGCTGAAGCCCTTCAGGCATTATAAAGACCAGTACCCGCTGATTTCTCCTGTAACGGCAGCTTTGTTAGGTTTAATCGGATGCTTTTTCCTTTATCAAATTGTTGGCGGGCTGCTTACGCTTGCAATCTTTGGGATGGAACTGGAAAAAGCCAACGTGAACAGTTTGCGTTTAATGACAATGGCAGGTGAGATATTATTTATTCTTTTACCAGCTTTGCTGTTTGCACGCTGGATTTACGGTGATGTTTCCGAAGTCGTTTATACTAAAATACCAAGCTGGTTTGAAGTGCTCATCTTTTCTTCCGGGATCATAATTCTTATCCCCTTGCTTCAAAGTTATCTCTACATTCAAAATTATTTTATCGAACAGTGGGCGGCAAATTCCGGTTTAATAAATTCAATCAAATCTTTATTCGATTCGCTTAATGAGCTGGTGGAAAAAACTTATGGCAATCTGCTTAAGGCAAATTCCATTCCCGAAGTTCTGCTGGTTATTCTTGTTATTGCAATTGTGCCCGCAATAGCCGAAGAAATAATGTTTAGAGGCTATATCCAGAGGAGTTTTCAAAAGAAAATAAAACCGTTTTGGGCTGCGCTTATAACTGCTGTTTTCTTCGGGTTATATCATTTTAGCCCTTACGGATTATTACCGCTAATCGGTCTTGGATTCTATTTCGGTTTTGCTTCGTACACAAGTAAAACAATTCTCATCCCGGTCTTTCTTCATTTTCTGAATAATTTCGGGGCGGTACTTTTATATTTTATAGTCGGTGATGATGAAATAATCAGCTCAAAAGTTTCCGATGCCGGTTCGTTATTTTCCAATATATTTTTATTTATTATTCTATCTATGTTATTTGCAATTATTATTTTTGTAATTCATAAATATTATTCAAAAACCAGATTATCTTAGGAGGTAAAATGCCAGTTTGTCCAAATTGTAATTATGAATATGTTGAAGGTGTAGCAATTTGCCCTGATTGCAAAACACCGTTAGTTGATGAAAAAAACCTGCCAAAATTTGAAGAATTAAGTGAGAAGGATTGGGTCTTGATTTATACTTCCGGTGATGAGTATGAAATCGAGTTCCTTAAAGAAATTTTAGAAAGCGGTGGACTCGAAGTAACGATGCTTTCTCAAAAAGACCACAACTTTCCCGCACCCGGCGATCTTTCTGTTGTAAAATTGATGGTGCGAAAATCGGATGTGAAAACCGCGCTTAACTTTATTGAAGACGAAAAAAGAAGACAGGCAGGGTCGGAAGATAACGACTGATGGCTTTAGGTAATACAACCAAGAGGGTTTTAGTTTCTATTATTGCAATTCCCGCAATTGTTTTAGCAAGCTACTTCGGGAAGATCTACTTCCTTGCATTCGTAGTCGGCATCGGAATGATTGCTTATTTTGAATTCGCAAAGCTGGTTGAAAATAAAAAAATAAACAGCAATATAACTTTAGGATTATTAGCTGTTCTTGTTATCATCATCAATCAATATTTCCGGCTCATTGAATTCTATTATTTTACAATTATCCTTATAATATTATTAACAATAGTCGAGCTTTTCAGAAACAAAAGTTCGGCAATTGCTAATCTTGGCGCTACACTGCTTGGTGTTTTTTACATCGGGCTGTTCTCTTCAACCATATTAATGATCCGGGAATATTACACCGGTGAAAATTATATTTACGGCGGATACCTGATTATTTCAATTTTCGCATCGATATGGGTTTGCGATTCGGCAGCATTCTTCGGCGGAACTGCTCTCGGTAAGCATAAACTTCTTCCGCGTGTAAGCCCTAAAAAGAGCTGGGAAGGGGCTGTGTTCGGGCTTTTATTTGCCGTTATTACGATTGTAATTTGTAAACTTATCATTCTTGATTTTTTAAACTGGAAGGATATAATTGTAATAGGATTAATTATCGGTACAATCGGGCAGGTTGGAGATTTGATCGAGTCATTATTCAAACGGGATGCCGATGTTAAAGATTCGTCTGACATTATTCCCGGGCATGGCGGAATATTTGATAGATTCGATTCTCTCCTTTACACTTCACCGGTGGTTTTACTCTACCTTGAATTTTTACGCTGATTTACTTATCTAATTACAATGAAGAAAAAAGAAAAAGTTAGCGTAATTACACTCGGCTGTTCTAAAAACACAGTCGATTCCGAAAGACTTATGCGGCAGTTGCAATTGAACAGCATTGCGCTTACCGATAACCCGGATAGTGCCGATACTGTTATTATTAATACCTGCGGTTTTATAGAAGCAGCAAAGGAAGAATCAATTGATACAATCCTTAACGCTGTTGCTTTAAAGAACGAAGGAAAAATAAAAAGGGTTATCGTATCAGGATGTCTTTCGGAACGCTATAAAGAAGATTTGCAAAAGGAGATCCCTGATGTAGATGTCTATTTCGGAACGGAAAACTATGAAGGTATTGTTAATGAATTGGGCGGCAAATTAAAATATGAATTATTAGGCGAGCGGCTTTTAACCACGCCTTCGCATACTGCATATCTGAAAATCTCCGAAGGATGCGATCATCCCTGCTCGTTTTGTTCAATACCGTTAATGCGAGGTAATTATAAATCAAAAACTATCGATGAGTTAATAAAAGAAACCGAATTCCTCGTAAAGAATAATACAAAAGAATTAGTTCTGATTGCCCAGGATACGACAGACTATGGAAAAGATATCTATGGTAAAAGAAATCTTGATGAATTGCTGAAAAAGCTCAGCGAAATAGAAGGGATTGAATGGATAAGATTAATGTATGCCTATCCATCAAGATTCCCGACCGCCGTTGTAAAAGAGATTGCCGGTAATCCGAAAATTTGTAATTATGTAGATATTCCGCTGCAGCATATTTCAGACGATGTGCTCAGGTCGATGAGAAGAGGAGTTACCGGTGCACAAACCCGTGCCTTAATAAGTGATTTGAGAGATAAGATTCCCGGCATTACATTAAGGACAACATTTATTGTCGGTTATCCGAATGAAACCGGGAAAGATTTTGAAGATTTATGTAAGTTTGTTGAAGAAACAAAATTTGATCGGATCGGTACATTCACTTACTCTGTTGAGGAAAACACATCGAGCTTTATTTTGAACGATCCGGTTTCGCAGGAAATAAAAGAAGAGAGAAAAGACATACTAATGGAAATTCAAAAAGAAATTTCATTGAAAAACAACTCGGAATTTGTCGGAAAAGAACTAAAAATTTTGCTTGAAGCTGTTGAAGGAGATTTCTATATTGGAAGGTCATACAGGGATGCACCCGATGTTGACGGCGAGGTGCTTATACCGCTTAAAAATAATAATTTAACCATAGGTAATTTTTATAATACCAGGGTCTATGATTATAATGAGTACGATTTATTTGCAGACATAAGCCAGACAGAAGGGAGCCAACAATGAAAGTCTTAAAAATTATATCGTTCGTTTTCTTTTCTGCAGGATTGATGTTTTCGCAAGTAGAAACCATGTCCAATTTTCAAACACCGAAGATCAAATACTACGAGGATTTTCTAAATTTTGCTGAAGATAACCATACAAGAATGGATGTATTCGTCCAGGTACCATTTAAAGGAATTCAGTTTGTAAGAACTGCCAAGGGATTGCAGGGTGGATATTCCGTTACAGTTTCAGTATATGATGAAAATAAGAAAAACCTGATTATCGAAAAAATGTGGAATGAAAAAATTAAAATTGCATCCTTCGATGAAGCAACAAATAAGGACAATTTTAATATCAGTCATCGTTCATTCAAACTGAAACCAGGCACTTATTTTATAAAAACTGTTTTGATGGATAAAGATTCCAAACAGGAATATCCAGCCGAAAATCTTTTCAAGGTTGAAGACCTGTCGCACAAGCCGTCTATCAGCGATATTTTGCTGATCAGGGACAGAACTGTTGTTAACGGTAAAAGTAAGATAGTTCCTAATGTATCGAGAAATATTTCCGGTGAAAAGCACGGAATAGATATTTACTTTGAGGTTTATACAGATTCTTCCGGTAGAAAATCTGTCGAGTATGTTATAACCGGTAAGAAAGATAAAGTAATTTATTCTAAAACCGAAACCGACCGGTTCAAAGCGGGAAAGAACCAGCTTAATTACACAATTAAAGACAGCACTCTTACCATGGGCACTTACCGGCTTACTGTGTCGATTAAAGATGACGAAGGTAATATTGTCGCTTCATCAACTAAGGAGTTTTATTCCCACTTAATGGGCTTGCCGTTTACTATTACAGACATAGATAAAGCAATATCGCAGCTAAGGTACATTGCTAATCCGGATGAGCTTGATTATATAGAAGAAGGTAAAAACGAAAAAGAGAAAACAAAAAGGTTTATTAATTTCTGGAAAAAGAAAGACCCTTCGCCCGGCAACGAGGAGAATGAAGCATTTGAAGAATACTACAGGCGTGTTTCTTATGCCAACAAGAGTTTTTCAAATTATACCGAGGGCTGGCGTTCCGACCGCGGGATGGTATTTATTATTCTCGGTGCACCTAATAACGTTGAAAGACATCCGTTTGATTACGATGCAAAACCCTATGAAGTATGGCAGTATTACGATTTAAATCAGAATTTCGTTTTTGTTGATGAAACAGGGTTCGGTGATTACCGGCTGGTTACACCGCTGTATGGAGATTTCTTCAGGTATCGATATTAAATTTTTGTAGGACTGTCAAAAAAGAACTTTGTGAACCTTTGTGTCTTAGAAACTGTGTGGCAGATGTGTCAAATTTGTTCAATATTATAAACTTTTTGTTGCCACGAAGACACAAAAACTCTAAGATTCACTAAGAATTATTACCTTTTGGACAGCCCCGTTAAATTTTGGAATAATATCTTAAAACGCAAGCTGAAGCTTGCGACTACAATTTATTTGGGATTTGTTATTTGTATGTTTTTCATCATCTTGTTTCCTCCCGGATATTCATAGATATACTCTTCTTTTATAACAAGCTTTTTTATTTTAAATCTAAAAGTATAATTTTCAATTATGGTTTTAACAGTTACTATAAATCCTCTATTAGAACACCGTTTTACGTTTGCAAACATTAATTTCAATAAGCCAAACAGAAACGGGAATCTAAAACTTGCCGCCGGGGGGAAAGGAATAAATGTAAGCCGGCAGCTAAAAAACCTCGGCATACAGAATATTGCGCTGTTTTTTGCAGGCGGTACTAACGGTAAGCTTCTACGAAATGCAATAAAGGATGAATCGATAGATTTTTCAATAATTAATACAAAGTCCGAAACACGAACCTGCGCGGTTATTTTTGATTCGAACAGGAATAAAGCTTATTATTTCTTTCAGCAGAACTCCGCAATCAGCAAAGAAGAGAAAGATAAGTTTCTGCTTAAGCTTGATAAGATGATACAAAATTGTGAAATAGTAATTTTCTCCGGTAGCTCACCATCACCCGAAGCTGATGATATTTTCCCGCTTGGAATCGAGATGGCAAACAAATATGATAAAATATCTGTTTGCGATACTTACGGAAAACACCTCAACGATTGTCTGGATGCTTCGCCTGGAATTGTTCACAACAATCTTGATGAAATTAAATCATCGTTGAATTTGAATTTAAACGATGAAAAAGAGAAAATAGAATTTTTATCATCTCTTTACGAAAAAGGAATAAAACAGGTTTACATTTCCGATGGCGAAAAAGATTTCTACGCTTCCAATTTTGACTTTCATTATAAAATCTTAGTGCCTAAAATTGAATTGGTGGATTCTACAGGAAGCGGAGATGCATTTGTTGCTGGCATCGTTTACGGCTGGCATCGCAAATTAACTTTTAACGACCAGTTGAAAATCGCAACCGCACTTGGAGCGGTAAATGCGAAAAGTTTCGAGGTATGTAATGTGAATCCAAAAGAAATTAAAAGCTTATCGGAGAAAGTGAATATCAAACCAATCGGTAAAAGAGTAAAGATAATTGATGATACGCCGGATTAAATATTTATTACTAATAGTTTCTTTCCCGGTAGTTCTTCACCCGCAGATCATCCAAAAAATAGATATTAACGGTAACCGAACTTTCAGCGATAGTGATATAAAATCGTGGGGACAGATTGGCGAAGGAACCCGTGTGTATCCGGGATTACTCGATACGCTAAAGTCTCGCGTGGCACTTAATCTTAGCTTGCGCGGATACTTTTATCCCGATTTCAAAAATTCCCGACTTGAGTATTCAGCAGACTCACAAAAAGTATTTATAACTTTAAACGTTAATGAAGGGGAGCCGACCTACATAAAGACATCTTACTTTTCTGGCAATGATTCCGTTAAAACAAAAGAGTACGAACCTGTCTTTAAGTTTCTCGAGGGACAGGTTTTTGATAAATATGAATTGGAAGAATACATAAACGACCTGTTAACAAAACTCGAAAATGACGGTTACCCGTTCGCTGTGTTTACGATTAAATCCGTTTATTTATACAGGGATTCTGTTAAAGAGAAAAATTACGCCGATCTTTATATCGATTTGAATACCGGTGTTGAAAGCCGGATTGATAAAATAAAAGTTGAGGGCAACGCATCAACAAAGGATTACGTTGTAATAAGAGAATTACGAATTGAGCCCGGCGAATATTATTCCCAAAAGAAAATAGAAGAGTTACCGAAGCGGTTAAACCGGTTGCGGTTTTTTGCTCCTGTTGCCACACCGCAATTTTATATCGACTCCGATAATAAAGGTGTGCTTTTAATAAAAATAAAAGAAAAACAGACAAATAACTTCGATGGAATAATCGGATACATTCCCCCTGCGAAAGATAATGAAACAGGTTACGTTACAGGGCTTATAAACATCTCTTTGCGAAACCTGTTTGGAACAGGAAGGGCTGCGGCTTTCAGATGGCGGAAGCTGGATAGAAACTCGCAGGAGCTGGAATTAAAATATCTTGAACCCTGGCTCATCGGATTCCCCTTAAATCTAAACCTGAGATTTTATCAGCGCCAGCAGGATACTATTTACGTACAAAGGAATGTAGATGCGGGGTTGGAATATCTTGCAACCGAAAACGTTTCAGCTTCGGTGTTTGTCACTTCCGAATCGGTTATACCGACATTAACCGAGGAACCGGTCTTTACTGTTTTTAACTCGTCCTCCCTGACTACAGGTATAAATCTGAGGATTGACACTAGGGACGACCCCCTTGCTCCGATGGGAGGATTGTTGTTTAATAACACTTATAAATTCAGCCGGAAGAAAATTAACGGTCCGGCTGAATTCATAACTCCCGATACCCAAACAGATATTAACCTGCAAAGATTTGAAGCAACACTCGCAGTTTTTTATGAGCTGTTCCGGAGACAGGTAGTAGCATTAACTTTAAATG
Organism: bacterium BMS3Abin03; assembly: GCA_002898075.1. Lineage (GTDB taxonomy): Bacteria > Bacteroidota > Ignavibacteria > Ignavibacteriales > Ignavibacteriaceae > BMS3ABIN03. The sequence continues at coordinate 16,091 of BDSV01000064.1, read as the reverse complement.
GAAGAGAGCTGCGCGGTCCTTTCTTCGAGCAAAGCGACCTGTACAGGTTGGGCGGCGCATTTACTTTAAGAGGCTACAGGGAAGACCAGTTTTTGGGGAACAGAATTTACTGGTCGAATCTTGAATACCGTTTCTTTTTATCGAGAAGGACATTTGCATTTTTATTCTTTGATACGGGTTATTATTTAAGAAACGCCGATGACAACCTCGGTATTCCCAAAGCCGAAGAATTTAAAATCGGTTACGGTTTGGGAATTAATTTAGAAACGGGTATCGGGATACTCGGTGTTAGCTTTGCCCTCGCAAAAGGAGATTCTTTCAGCGAAGGTAAAATCCATTTCGGGATTATAAATGAGTTTTGACTGCTTTCACAATTTAACCGGTCAAATTGAGCAAGTAAAATTAATTTCGATTTTATAAATGAGTTTTAAACTAATTTATTATCTTTCCTTTAACATCTTATTAAAAATATTTCATATTAACATTGTTTTTAAAAATTAAATCCTTATTTAGTTTAACCCGTCCGTTAAATGTACTAATTACATTTTTAGTTGTAATCGTCGGTGCGGTAATTTGCATCGGGCAGGAGTATTCATTACTAAAAATTATCCTCGCGGGAATTTCTGCTGCGTTAATTGCGGGAGCGGGCAATGTAATAAACGATGTTATAGACTTAAGCTCCGATAAAATCAATCATCCCAAAAGACCGCTACCATCGGGAAAGATAACATCTCCCGAAGCAGTGATTGAATATACTTTATTAACAACCGTTGCATTGCTTCTTTCTGCTTTTATAAACATTATTGCGCTGGTTATCGTTTCGGTTACCTGGGTTCTTCTATTCCTATATTCTTATAAGTTAAAAAGAGTTCCTTTAGTCGGGAATTTAACTGTGGCATTTTTAACGGGACTCGCTTTTATTTACGGTGGAGTTGCTGTGAACAATGCTCAAAGTGCTATCATCCCTGCTTTCTTTGCTTTTATGATTAATTTGATACGCGAACTGATTAAAGATATGCAGGATGTTGAAGGTGATTCGCAGCTTGGAATAAAAACACTTCCTCAAAAGATGGGTTTCGGAAGAACGAAGATTATCATTACTTCTCTGTCAGCATTGCTTATAGCTGCCACACTCATTCCATTTATAAATAGAATATATCAAATAGAATTTTTTGTGATTGTGATGGTCATTGTAAATCCACTTTTGGTTTACGTTATTAAAAAACTTTTTGAGGATGATTCGCAGCAAAACTTGAATAAGTTAAGTAATATCCTAAAATTAGATATGGTCTTTGGTTTGATTGCAATCTTTTTTGGTAGATAAGATATTCTATTTAGCATTAAACATATAATAGAATGATTATATTTGTGAAATTTAAGCAGGTATGAGTGTATGGGTTGTATGAATGAATGATGAAGAATCTGTAAAAATTAATACAACGTTTCGAACTATATTCCATACAAACATTCAACCATACATCCATACCTAAAAACAAATTTCTAAATGCGCTCAATACTTATTATGAAAACAAATTAGTAATGTTAGCAAAGTGAATAATGAAACATTTCGACAATAGTTTTTTAACTAATAATATAGATTTAATTGCCGGTGTAGATGAAGCGGGCAGAGGTCCGCTGGCAGGACCTGTAGTTGCAGCTTCGGTTATCTTCTCTCCTTCCGTTTTTATCGAAGGTGTTAACGATTCAAAAAAATTATCGGCAAAAAAAAGAGAAGAATTGTATGATAAGATTTTGAATAAATGTCTTGCCTGCGGAGTATCGGTTGTATCGGCAGGAAAGATAGACAAAATAAATATCCTAAATGCATCATTACTTGCAATGCTGAACGCAGTAGAAAAAATGGATGTTCAACCCGACTTGATTTTAGTTGACGGCAATAAGACTTTCAGTTACGGGATGCCTGTAAGGGCTGTTGTTAAAGGAGATTCGAAATCATTTGCAATCGCAGCGGCATCGATTATTGCAAAAGTTTCACGCGATAGAATAATGAAACGCCTTTCAGCATACTTCCCCGCATATCTTTGGGGAAAGAACAAAGGTTACCCGACTAAGGAACACATTAGCATAATAAAGTTGGTCGGTCCATCACCATTGCACAGGAAAACTTTCCTGCGAAAAATTCTTGTTAATAAAAGCGAACTTGAACTAATAACTCACTTTACACAAAATTGTCATTCTGAATCCCGTACCGGATATTAAAGACAAGTCGGTATGAAGGATCTCAAGGTTAACAATGTTCACTATTTGGAGATATTTTTCTGCGATCAATATGACAGATATATTCATTTTTGAAACTTTAGTTAGTAAGTCATCTCTTTAGAACTTAAAACTTGATATTCAAATGGGAAAATCAGAAATAGGAAAAAAGGGAGAAGATATTGCAGTAAAATTCCTGAAAGAAAAAGGATACGAAATATTACTGCGGAATTACAGGTACAGCAGAGGCGAAATTGATATCATCGCAAAAGATCCCGATGATGGTTTTACAGTATTCGTTGAAGTTAAAACAAGAAAGAATCTTAATTTCGGTGAACCCGAATACGCAATAACTACCGGGAAACAGAAACAGGTAAAAAAAATTGCAGAGCTGTATTTATACGAAAAGAAAATTTACGAGATTGATTGCAGGTTTGATGTGATAGCGATTATTCTCGAAGATGAAAACAATCCGCAGATCACTCATTACGTAAATGCGTTTATGTAATTTTACAAAAGTAAAATCTCTTCTTTAATTTTTATATTTAAATATTTCCGCGTAAAGAATATTAATGGAACTCTTTTCAAAATATTATATTAACCCGGCAATTATTTACTGTGCATTTAATTTGTGGAGAAGTTATAATACAATTCCTATTTGGTTTTTGGATTTTTCCATGTTCTTCTCTCTTTTTACCTGTCCCGACTTTTGCGGGAAGAGAGATTAGGGTGAGTTCATTAAAAAATCAAAATCCGAAAACCAAATTACAAATAGACTGAATGCAACCTTTTTTTTACCGGAGTAATAACACGATTAAACCTAAATCCATACAATGTGGATTGTGTTTGTCGTTTAGTATTTAAAGGAAAAAACAAAATATGGCAATCGTACATCACATAAAAATCCAACCAACCAGCCGCTATGTACTTATTTGCAAAGTTTTTCCGCTAAATCTAAAAAGTAAAATTACTGTTCAACAGTTGTTAATAAACCTGCACTGTTTACTGCCTATTTTATTTTTTTCCCGAGTCGATAGAAAATTGAATTAATAGAATGAATTGTTAATCTTTTAATAGTCCATTCATTGAAATGGGGGAATAAATACCGGGAAACACTCGATACTCCTAAATAAAAGATGAAATAAGAAAGGAATGTTAATATGAAAAAGCTGCTTTCTATATTAATTTTCTCAAGTTGACCGGTTAAAATCTTCAACTGTTAAAACAGTTAGTAATTAGGGCTTTCGTTTCATTAATCCCGGTGGTAATGGTATAAACACTTACAAATTTAACCGTTTTAACGGTTTAACAAAATGACCGGTCAACTTGAGTTAATTTTATTTTGTTTTGTAATTCCTGTTCACATCTATGCACAGCTCAATACAGAATGGATAAAAACTTTTGGAGGAATTGATGATGACGAAGGATATTCAGCGCATCAAACAATAGATGGGGGTTATATTATTATTGGATATACTTGTTCATTCGGCGCAGGGAATTCTGATGTGTGGCTTATTAAAACAAACAGTAGCGGCGAGGCAACGTGAGAAAAAACTTTCGGCGGGTTAAATGTTGATGAAGGTGTTTCAGTTCAACAAACAACGGATGGTGGTTATATCATTACCGGGCTTACTGCTTCCTACGGCGCCGGCAATCTTAATGCCTGGCTGATAAGAACAGATAGTAATGGCGACACATTATGGACAAAAACCTTTGGCGGAAGCAGTACCGATGTCGGTAGATCTGTAATTCAAACATTGGACAACGATTTTCTTGTTTGGGATTTACTTTTTCTCATTCGGCTTTTGGAGATGCAGATCTCTTGTTAATCAAAACGGATACTACTGGCAATACAATCTGGACGAGGTATTTGGGCGGAAACAGTAATGATATTGGCGCTTCCATAGAGCAAACATCGGATGGCGGATTTACCGAGTCGTACGACGCAGGTTATAAAGATCTTTGGCTGGTTCGTTTAAATTCCGATGGTCAAACCGGTATAGAAAATTTTGGATCGCAGACTGTTTCATCCTTTGAATTAGAACAAAATTACCCGAACCCGTTTAATCCTTCGGCTACTATTAATTATTCAATCCCATCTTCAGAAATAGTACAGATAAAAATATATGATGCATTAGGAACAGAAATTAAAACGTTAGTGAATGAATATAAGCAAGCCGGTATTTACAAAACTGAATTCGATGCGGGTAATTTACCAAGCGGCGTTTATTTTTACAGATTAATTAGCGGGAATTATTCGGCGGTAAAGAAAACGATTTTGTTAAGATAAGAACTGCCCCGTAACCAACCGCTAAACACGGGCAGCCCCCGATACAAGTTCGGGATAAGCTGTTTTTCTCCATGGGAATTCCTTCGGGCAAGCGCGAAATTCCTATATTCGCTTCAATAGCTCAGGACTGCGGCTAGTAAGCTGGGTTAACGGTAATGTTATGTGATAATATAATTTTTGATTTTTATAAAAATAACAAACAAAATTTTTGTAAAATCTGTATATTTATTTTATGAAAAATAATACAAACAATAATGATAAAAGTCCAAGTAAAGTAAAAGACTTATTTTATAAGTATTCGCTTGGAGCAAAGCCATTTCTAAAATGGGTTGGTGGTAAAAGCCAGCTTTTACCAATATTTAATGAATTGTATCCATTAGAATTAAAACAAAAAAAGATAAAGCATTATTATGAACCATTCGTTGGCGGTGGTGCTGTCTTCTTTGATATTGCACAAAACTATGAAATTGATTCAGCTTATCTTTACGATATCAATGATGAGTTAATACTTGTGTATAAAGTAATTCAAAGAAAAGTTGAAAAATTAATTGAATTCTTAGAAAGATTTAGCAAACAATATTTAAAACTGAACCAAGAAAAGAGGAAAGTATATTTTTATGATTTGCGTCATAATTTCAATCAACAAAGATTTAACATTGATTATAATAAATTTTCGGAAAATTGGATTCCGCGTGCAGCTCAGATAATATTCTTGAATAAAACTTGTTTTAACGGACTTTTTAGATTTAACTCAAAAGGTGAATTTAATGCGCCAATTGGAAAATATATAAGACCAAAAATTTTGGATGAAACAAATTTGCTTAATGTTTCTAAGTTATTAGAAATTGCTCAAATCGAAAAAGCAGATTTTACAGAAGTAAGAAACAATATCAAAAATTCATCATTTGTTTATTTTGACCCTCCATATCGCCCTATTAGCAAAACCTCGAATTTTACATCTTACAGTAAGTTAAATTTTAAAGACGATGAACAAATTAAACTTGCAACTTTATTTAACGAATTAAACGAAATGAACATTCTTCAAATGTTAAGTAATTCGGATCCTACAAATATTGACCCGCAAGATAATTTTTTCGATTTAATTTATAAGGGATATAATATTATTAGAGTTCCAGCCAAAAGAATGATAAATTCTGATGCTACAAAACGAAAAGCAATTAATGAAATTTTAATAACAAATTACGATGTTGTAAATTATGCAAAAAGGAACCAAAGGCAATATAACAGGCAATCAGCTTGAAATAGCTGTTCAAACAGTACTTTCTGGAAAAGGTTTTGACATTCAAATGTATCGTGAATGGGTTAAAAATCCTGATAGATTTGGAGCCGAATTATTGCTCAAAAATGTTCCATTTGAAACTATTTATAAACATAAAGGTAATACAGAGTTTTTATTACTATCTAAAAAATATAACCTCAGAATTAGAATTGAATGTAAATGGCAACAAGTTGCAGGCTCTGTAGATGAAAAATTACCTTACTTATATCTAAATTCAATTGAAGCTATGCCCGAAAAAGACATTATGATTTTGATCGACGGTGATGGTTGGAAAAAAGGTGCAAAAGAATGGTTGAAGACAGCTGTTAGTAATAAAAAATATACATCTGAAAAAAATAATAATAAAAATATTATGGTTTTTTCATTGGCAAATTTCTTTACTTGGGCAAATAATATTTTCGTTTAAAATAATTTATTAATTTACTCAAGTTGACTGCAAAAAATTTAAAACTATTAAAGCAGTAATCGGGTTTAAGTTTTACCGATTAAAAATTTTAAATTAATTTTGTTTATATGCATGACATATTATTAATACTAAGCGCCCTCTGCTTTCTGAACAGTTTTATCCTGATTATTTATTCGTTATCTACAAAAAGGGGGAAAAAGATTACGAACATCCTTTTTGCCGGGCTTGTATTTGCACTTACAATCCGTGTATGGAAATCAATACTTCTTACTTTTTCAGAAAATTTGCACGATTTCATTCTGAACTTCGGTTTATCCGGATTTATTGCAGTATGACCATTGTTCATGCTGTTTGTAAAATCGGCAATTACAAAAAACTATAGATTCACCAGGAAAGATTTTTACATATACTTCCGTCTTTAATATTTGTTTGCTTATGGTGGCTTGTAGTTAATTTTAGGGATAATAACTTCCTCATCCGGGACCTGATCTACCGGATGATATTACTTCAATATGTTGTTTACATTTTTATTGCAATTAAATTAATAAATACTCTCAGCGGTGAGTATGAACTTCTTAAGAAGCAATTTTATTTTATAGCTATATTTTTATTCGCAATCTGGTTTACCTGCTTTCTAAATACGGTATCTGGTTTTCCTTACCCGGGAGGAGCTATTGTTTATTCCGGCTTCGTTTATTTCTCTTTAATTCTGTTTATGAATAAGGGCTACATCATTAATTTTAATCCATCTAAAAAGTATGAAAAAACGGTTTAACAAAAGCTGAAAACGACCGGTTTGTTGTTAAAATTAAACAGTTGATGGAAATTGAAAAAATATTTAAGGATAACACACTTTCACTGACTAAATTGGCGGATAAATTAAATATTTCAACTCATATTATTTCGCAGGTTATAAATGAAAACCTGCAAAAGTCATTTTATGAATTATTGTCGTATCATAGAATTAACGAAGCTAAAAATCTGCTTAATAATAAAATCAAGGAAACTTATCGTACTAAAATTGAAACCGCTAAGACCGAAGAAGAATTTTACGGTTTGTTAAATGAAATGTTTTTCCAATTCGATGTATTACATTTGGGTGTATTCTATCCCAATATGCCCGACCCGCTATTCGAGCTTGCCGGTAAAGAAGGGGGCGCCGGTCTTCAAATAAGAGTTATAGAGAATAAAATTGTTGTTATTACCGTGAAAAATAATTCGCCGGCAAAAGTTGCAGGAATAAAGCGTGGTGATATAACATTAAGCGTCGATGGATTTACATTTAAGAATATAGTTGAAGAATCTGAAAAATATAAATATCCACCGTACAATGAGAGAAACATTATTTCCAATTACCATTTAAGAGCACAATACAGAACTTACGGGGATGGCGGTGATCCGTTACAACTTGTTCTTGAAACAATGGAAGGTCCGAAAAATATTGAATTAGTAAGAACAGAACGAGAAGGAAAAGTCATCTTAGTCGATGGAGTACCGCCGAATTTTCTGGAGTTTGAATCGCGATTTATAAATCCCGGTATCGGTTATATTCGCTTTAACACGTTTGCCCCCGATCTTTTGGATAAAATAATAAACGCAGTGGATGAATTAATGGATACGAAGGGATTGATAATTGATCTCAGGGATAACCCGGGTGGATTTTTTCAAGTGAGAAAAGCTTTGGCAGATAAATTGGCTTTGAACAGTTCATTACTTTGGAGTCAGGATGGCGAGCGCGGTCGCAACGATGTTTATCTTGAACCGGCGGAAAAAACCCTGCAAAGGAAAAATTGCGGTGTTAGTCGATGTGAATAGTGCATCGTCAAGTGAAGAATTTGCAGGAGGATTGCAAGCTTTGGGGCGCGCTGTAGTAACCGGTGAGCAGACACAAGGGCGGGTTCTTGTCGCTGATTTTCAGGAATGGGCGCCAGCAGTGATGTTTATGTATCCCGTAGCGATCACTTCCCTATCAAATGGAAAAACACTCGAAGGCGTTTGTATGGTGCCTGATATAATTGTTAAACACACTCTTCAAACTTTGAGAGAAGGAAAGGATATTCTATTAGAGACAGCGATAAATTATATGCAATTAAAAATTCAGTAATTATTTTAATAAGGTTCATTATGAAATTTCAAAAGCAGCCCGGCGTTTTTTAGGTTCCGGGTTGTGGTTTTCAAAACCGAATTTTTACTCAAAGTTATTTTGTTAAATTAAGTTCGTACAATTTTAAAAATTTATGGTTGTAAATTTTCATCGCACTCCCCGGCAGCAGGTTATTTGCAGCGTTGCTATATCGCTCAATGATAGATGAACGATAAAAAAGAGGATCAAAGATAATGAAAAACCTATTATTACTTATAACAACATTTGTTTTCGTCTTTGGGATAGTTGAAAAAGAAGGGTTTTCACAAGTTACAAATTATGATGATCCCGCTAATTGGGCTTCCCACCCAATGAAAGGCAGCTCTGATATGTCATTTTCCCCGAGTTATACCTTCGTTAATCCCGATACAAGCATAGGCGATATGATAACAGTGGATTATGATACAACCAGTAATTATGATTTATTTTGTGTTCATCCTACCGTATTAGTAGAAGTTGGCACTCCCGCCCACAATATTACGATTAATGCAATATACAAATTGGGAGCTAAGCTTACTATAAAGTGGTCGTTTAGCCAATTCTCACAATTCGGAAGAATCTATGCTCCATATGACAGGCAGGGAACATTAGCAACCTTCGATAACCTTCCCCCGTTTCCAACCTCTGACAGCTTACAAGCTGAAATCCTGGAAACTGCTGCCGATGATATAATTGCCGCCTTTACTTATTACATGCAAAATAATAATAACGGAAAGAAAGTAATCTTAGTTGGTCATTCTCAAGGTTCTTATGTACTGGCTATGATGTTGCGGGTTTTTGAAGCCAATCTGCCCCTGTATCAGCCGTATTTAGATAAAATATTCCTTTCAGTATTAGTTGGAATGCCCGGTGGTCCGTTTGTACAAAACGGTACCGCAGCCGGCGGGTGGTGGGAAAATATTCCCGTCTGTCAAAGTCCGTTAGATACTGCATGCATTATGAGCTGGGCTACTTATAAAGACGACGGGCAGCCATTTTCAAGCATCCCTACAGGGAACAGGGTTGTTTTTAATAATTCACTTGTAAGCAAAGGGTTAATGTTTACCACATTCGATTCCCTTACTCAGCAAATTATTATAGATCCTCTTGGGTTTATTCCTGCTAAGCCGGTAACATATTCTGTTTACCCAAAAGCCAGCTTCTTTTTTCCAGGCACATTCTATGGTGTGACAACCGACTTTATCGCCTATGCCGATATGTATGCAGGCAGAATCAGTAATCCCGATCCTTCTAATTTTGGCTTGGTGATTGATAATATACAAGGCACCGGTGATTTGCGACATGATCCCCTGGACTCGTCTGTAACGAACAATCTGCATGATTGGGATATGTATGTAGCAATCGGTGATGCAGTCAATTTGATCCGTTCAAAACTCGATCAGGGTACCACGGGAACCGATCCCGTTCCTGATGGTGGAGAGCAAATTCCAAATCGTTTTAAACTGGCACAAAATTACCCCAACCCGTTTAATCCTAACACAATAATAAATTATGCAATAGATAGTAAGCAGTATTCAACTTTAAAGGTTTATGATATTCTGGGAAAAGAGGTTGCAGAATTGGTTAATGAAATAAAACCTGCCGGAACTTATGAAGCAGAATTCGATGCTTCAAATTTGAGCAGCGGAATTTATTACTATCAGCTACGTGCAGGTGAGTTCGTTCAGACAAAGAAAATGTTATTACTCAAATGACCCCCGTCATTTGGGTAGTAATCACACGAACCCCGGAAAGAAATACTTAAAGTAAGCTTACCTAAAATTATCTTCTTATGAAGGGTTGTTTAAAGATAAAATATTTTGAAAAGATTTCATCTCTTTAAACTGCCGCTAATACGCAAATAGAATTTTTACATGTCACTATCGATTTGATATTTTATAGTTCCCATCCCAAAATATTTGTTAGAGTTAACCTTTCTTTTAAAAAAATTACCCGTTATATTACTGTTCTATTCTTCAATTATAATAACAAAATTACATTTATAATTTGATTTATAATTAAAAAAGCAATATTATTAATGGAATAATTATTGTTTATAAGCGATTATTCATTTGTCCTCATTATCCTGTTAAAACCGCATAATACATGAGATGGAATGGGTTCCATCCAATCTTAGTTGAAATTATAAACAGATGAATTGTCAATTTGTTTCATTAAAAAAGGAAGATTTCCATGAAAGAAATCATTACTAAAACCGCACTCTTTTTTGTAATATTAACCGGTTTAACTTTTGCACAAATTCCACCGGATCTTACACTGATAGCTCATTACAAACTGGACGGAACACCTGACGATGCTACCGGCAACAATCCGCCGATCACATTAACGAATGCACCTTACCAGGACGGCGGTATTTATTTAAACGGAATTTACACCGGTAATGATCCTGTTAACGGCTCCGATGCAACAACTCCACAGCTCGACGGTTTTACATTCAAAAAGTTTGCAATCGAAGCGAAGTTTAAAATCAGTTCGACCCAGACTAACCCCGTTTTCGTTGGAGGAACCGGATGGCGCTGGATAGGGTTTTACATATTCGATTCGACAGCCGCTTTATTTTATAACAACGGTTCTTTTGTTACATCGGGAGTGACAATTTCTCTAAATATATTACACACTGCTACAGTGGTTTATGATTCCGCCGCTCAAACGGGCAAATGGTACCTGGATGGTTCATTGATCGACACTGTTTCATTTGCACTTGTACATGGTAACGATAAAAATATATCTACATCTAATTTTGGTATGGGGTTTGTCTTTGAAGGAATTTTCGACGACTTGAAAGTTTATTCACTTTCCGGGGCTACCGGCGTCGAGGATGCATCTGGCTTAATTCCATCTTCGTTCAAGTTAATGCAAAATTACCCTAATCCGTTTAACCCATCAACAACTATTAGTTATTCAATTCCGAATAGTGAAAAAGTATCGCTGAAAGTTTTTGATGTGCTGGGTAATGAAATCGCAGAATTGGTTAACGGGGAAAAACCTGCCGGTTATTATGAAGTAAATTTTGATGCTTTAAACCTTAGCAGCGGAATTTATTATTATACAATTAAAGCCGGTTCGTTTGTTAGATCTAGAAAGATGATACTTCTAAAGTAAGCTTATTTAAAGATTACATATTTTTTTTAATTCGTGATATTAGCGGCTGATAAACTGCCGCTAATACGCGGATAGAACTTTGCGGGCTATTATTAAACAAGCAGGTTTGTCTGTAGAAGAATTTAAATATTTTATATAATACTTATCTGCTTTAACTAATAAAAATAATAAATCAGTAATATTGCCAACGAAGATATTACCTGTCTTAATAATAATTTTCTATCAGCTTAATTAATCTTAAAGATGAGAAGATGCTATCATCGGTTTTATTCATTTTAAATCATTATCACATCATAAAAAAATCATAATAAACCGCTCAAATCATTCGAAGTTTTTTCACAAAAGACGATATTTCATAAAAAACAATTATTGCAGTTTAAAATATTATTAGCTCCTGTTACAATTGTTAACCGGTGCATCCGTAATTATGTTATTTATTCGGTGGCATAAGTTTTGTACCTTTGAATTGAATATTTTGAGTTTATTCTCTTATGCAGTTCGGACAAATCAAAATACAGGGTTGGCATTCCTTTCTTTCAGTTGAAAAAACTAATCACTCAATCACTCTATTTTATTCTAACATTATTTTTATTCACAGGTAGTATTATGAAAAAATTTATTGCGCTATTCACATTTATTTTAGTCAGTCAGCAATTGACTGCGCAAATTACTTTTGAAAAATCTTTCTGGGATGGTGGAGCACATTATTTAGGAAACTGTGTTCAGCAAACTAATGATGGTGGATACATAATAACAGGAAGCACACAAGATTACGGCGATATTACTCCCAATCTTTTAATAATAAAAACTAATGTACTTGGCGATACTAGCTGGGCAAAAATATATAGAAATGAAAATTCTTTCGTGGGAAGTTATATAATTCAAACAAATGATGGCGGATTTATTATTACAGGCAAGTTATGTTCATATCAGGCTGGTTGCGGCAGGGCTTTCTTAATGAAAATAGATTCGAATGGTGATTCGCTGTGGGCTAAAACCTATAACAGCAGCCCCAATGAGCCACCCTGCCCGGAAGAAAACAGTAATATAGTTCAGCAAACCGATGATGGTGGCTTTATTCTAGCTGGTTCATCTATGTCTTCCGCCGATGGAATCTTTCTTATTAAAACAAACGCTGCCGGTGATTCACTTTGGGCTAAAAGATACTTTGGAATAAAAGGTACTTCCGTTCAACAGACACAGGATGGAGGATATATTTTAACCGGATCAGTTTTTACAAACGGGGCGGATAGTAACAGTAATCTTTATTTGATGAAAATAAGTTCCGATGGTGATTCGTTATGGGCTAAAAGTTTCGGTCTTTCTTCTAACAACGATGAGGGCTATTCAGTGCGACAGACGAATGATAGTGGATTTATAATCACCGGGGCTACATATAGTTTTGGCGCAGGTAATTCGGATATTTTGTTATTAAAAACAAATGCAAATGGTGACTCACTCTGGTTTAAAACTTACGGTGGTTCTGATGCAGATGTCGGAAATAGTGTTCGCCAGACTAATAATGGCGGATTTATTATTACGGGATATACGAGAAGTTTCGGTCCCTGTCTCTATGATGTTTATACTATCAAAACAGATGAGAACGGCGATACGGTTTTTACAAAAACATTTTGGTGGGGAATCAGTTCGAATGAGCAGGTTGCTATTGGCAATTCAATCAGGCAGACTAACGACGGCGGATATATCATTGTGGGTACAACAGAATTTCTCGGTGCTGATAGAGTACTGTTAATTAAAACTAATGCGGATGGAATTGTAACTGCAGTTGAACAATCTCCCAACAATAAACCGGAACAATTCTATTTGGAACAAAACTACCCGAACCCGTTCAATCCAACTACAAGTATTCAGTATGCAGTAAGCAGCAGACAATTTGTTAGCTTAAAGGTTTATGATGTTTTAGGAAATGAAGTTGCGACTTTAGTTAACGAAGAAAAACCCGCCGGCACTTACGAAGTGAATTTCGATGCAGGCAATCTCTCAAGCGGTGTTTATCTTTATCAACTGCGTGCAGGTAATTTTATACAGACAATGAAAATGTTATTACTCAAATAACCCTGCCGTTCGGGAAGTAGTCCCTGACCTTAGTCGGGGATACTTATGCGATAGGATTAATTAAATATCAATAATGAGCCGGATCGAAAAAAGTTAATCAACCGGAAATCGAACCGGCTTTTTAAATAAAAACAAAACATAATTTTGTTAAACATACCTTTCAAAGTGAACTCTTAAATAATTAAGGAACTATCCTGCGGGAGAATCCCTTTTTTATTAAAGAAACTTTTTTTATACTTATTTTTATTAATCATTAATAATTTTTCAAATGATTTTATTATTATAATCATTTATTACAAATGCTAAAATTTATCGCAAAATTCATACTAAAGCTCTTTGGGTGGAAAGTTAAGGGCAAGCTGCCTGAATTAAAAAAATATGTGCTGATCGGTGCGCCGCATACAAGTAATTGGGATTTCCCGTTAGCATTATTCGGGGCGCTTGGTCTCGGGTTAAGATTCAAATGGTTTGCAAAACATTCAATCTTCAAAGGTCCGATGGGACTTATATTAAAATTCTATGGTGGAATACCTGTTAACCGTTCTGTTCATTCATCTTTAATCGATAGAATGATTGAAATCTTCAACAGCAAAGATGAATTTGTTTTGGGAATTATGCCCGAAGGAACACGCTCGAAAACCAAATACTGGAAAAGCGGGTTTTACCATATTGCCATTGGAGCAAAAGTACCCATTGCATTTTCCTTTATGGATTACGGAACAAAACAGGTTGGGATAGATGGTTACTTTGTACCGGTCGGTAATCTTGAAAAAGATATGCAGACAATTAAAAACTTTTATAAAAACATAAAAGGCAAACGACCCGAAAAACAGAGTGAGGTAAAGATTAAAGTGCAAAACAATAACAACTGAACTATTTTTCTCCCGTATCATAAATGATGTTTCAAATATCCATATTATTATTTACTCACCTGTTTCTGCCTGCATGGTTTCTCTTCTGGCTTTGGAAAGGAAAGTATAAAACTAAATTCGACTGGCTGATACGTTCCCTTCTTGTCGGCACATTTTTTTTATACATCTTTCTATCAGGCAGATGGGATTGGGTAGGTTACTATTTCAGGTATCTGTGGCTTCTCTTATTTTTTATTGTACTTTACAAAACATACCGTGGAAACCGCAGCGCTACATTTTACATCCGGAAAGATATTAAAACGTGGTTTTTTACGGGGATTAATATTATTGTAATAGTCATATTTCTTCTCTTTAGTGCGTTTGCCATATCGGGTTATTTTTATAATGAAAAACCGATCAATTTATCTTTCCCGTTAAAGAATGGTATCTACTACGTCGGGCACGGCGGAAGCAGCCCGGTTATCAATTATCATAATATAGTTACCTCTCAGCGTTTTGCACTCGACATTGTTAAGCTGAACATCTTCGGAATAAGAGCAGAAGGAATTCTACCGGAAACATTAACTAAATATGAAATATTTGGAGATACGGTTTACAGTCCCTGTAACGGAATTGTTATCGAAACAGAAAATAATTTAGAAGATCAAATACCGCCGCAGATAAACAGGGAAAATTTTAAAGAAAACAGGAACAACATTGCAGGCAACCGTGTTGTAATTTTAGGTGACGGTTATAAAATTCTTATCGCACACATGATGAAAAACAGTTTAATGGTATCTGAAGGCGACACAATCACTACGGGTCAGCCGGTTGGAAGAGTGGGAAATACAGGCAACACGAGCGAACCGCATTTGCACATCCATGCAGAAAAGGGCGGCGAAGAAATTCCTATTTTAACCGGCGAAGGAATACCGGTTGTTTTTAACGGAAGGTTTTTGGTGAGGAACAGTCTGGTGTTTAATCAAGTTGGGGTAAATTATTAATTTACTCAAGTTGATCGTATCATATTTAAAACTTTTAAAATTGTTAATAATTCAGGTTACAATTCCATTAACACCGTGATTAATCCTGGTGTCAATGAAAGAAATACTTATAAATACAATCGCTCCCGTGTGAAATTTTTGACATTCCAAATTTAATACCTTATTTTCCTATAGAAAGCAAATTGATGATGGGCGCAAAAACAAATATCGGGCGGGTAAAAAGCAGAACAAAGCTGCTTATGCAAATCCACCAGAATATGCACACCAAAAGTTACAACCCCGAAACAATTCAATCGTATGTTAAATGGATAAAAGATTATATCATTTATAATGGAACGAACCACCCAAAAGAATTAAAGAAAGAAAACGTTGAAAAATTATTAGCTCACCTGGCTGTAGATAATAATGTGTCTGCATCAACTCAGAACCAGGCATCGAGCGTTATATTATATCTTAACAAAAACATTATTAAAACAGAAACCGGATTAAATACCCATAGCCAAAGTTTAAGTAAAGGTAGTTTCGCACAACAAAATTTTATCTGTAAATGAGTTTAACTTTGTATCAAGTTATTTTATTTTTTTGCTCATTTCCAGATAAAATTCTTTAAAGTTAGGTTGATAATATAAAGGAGTAAAACTATGATAATATTCAAATACCTGTTAATTGGTTTAGGCTTTTGCATTACTATTAATCTTGTCT
>BDSV01000063.1 GCA_002898075.1 bacterium BMS3Abin03 | reverse complement strand
GAAAACTAAGTAAATAAATAACTGCAACATCTCATTAACTAAGAAACAGATGTATTACAATTTAATAAACCACCCCTTAATCCCCTCCAAGGAGGGGAAAATCAAATTATTCATCGCAATAGTACCATCTTCTTAGTTTCAATAAAACCTTGTCCCGAACTTGATTCGGGATCTCCTACCCTTAGCTGGTAAAAATATATTCCGCTCGTTAATCCTTCCCCGTTAAACTCAACTTCATAATTTCCTGCAGGTTTTTCTTCGTTAACAAGTGTTGAAATTTCTTTGCCTAAAACATCGTAAACTATTAATGTAACAAACCCACCCCTTCCATCCCCTCCAAGGAGGGGAGACTGTGGGATTGTAAATTTTATTTTGGTAGTTGGGTTGAAAGGGTTTGGGTAGTTTTGGGAAAGAGAAAACGATACAGGTACAGACAAATCATCCTGCATTGATGCAACAGGTCCTTGCACATATTTTATAGTCAGGTAATCAGCCGACGAAATTGCATCAACACTATATCCTGTCACATAGACGTTTCCAGATTCATCCACAGCAATATCTGTGGCAATGTCAACTTTATTCGAAGGACCATTGTAGTAAGCAACCCATTGAAAATCTCCTAATGAGCTATACTTAACGGTACTATAATCGTTAGAAGAACCTGGGCCAAGTGTAAAACCCGTTATATAAACATTCCCTGATGTATCAACTGCTAAAGCATTCCCTACTCCAAGAAAATGTATTGAGTCCTGGTAGCTTGCAACCCATATTGTATCACCGGACAAGCTGTATTTTATTGTTGTATAATTTGAACTATATCCTGTTATATAAACATAATTTGAGTCATCTAAAACTATGTCATTTGCGTCGAATAAGGAAGAATGAGTATTTGGATAACGAGAAACCCATTCTAATACACCAGACGAATCAAACTTAACCGTTAAATAATCCATTTGAGTTACTGAATCATTATAACTCCGTCCTGTTACATACACATTGCCTGATTTATCTACTGCCATTGCTCTAGCTTCTTCTACCCAATCTTGTGGACTATTGTAGCGAGCAACCCATATTGTTTGACCGTTCGAATTATATTTTATTGTTGTGTAATCTTTGGAAGATGTACCAAAGCTGTTCCCTGTTACATATACATTTCCCAAACCATCTACCGCAATCGCATTTGCTGCATCAGAAGCATCCATCGGACCATTATAACGGGCAGTCCATAGTGTATCCCCTGCCGGATTGTACTTAATCGTCAGGTAATCACTCCAAGAACCTGAAGGATAAATATATCCTGTGACATAAACATTACCAGAATCATCTATGGCTATAGCATTAGCTCTCTCATCTGATAGAATATCGGGATAATCATAGCGATTAACCCATTGCATTACTCCGTCTGAATTATACTTAACTGTTGCAATGTCATCATCATAAGGAATTGTATTTTCGCTCCATCCCGTTACATAAACATTCCCCGAATCATCAAGTACCATAGCAGTAGGTACATCATAATAATTATCCGGTCCGTTGTAACGCGCAGTCCATATTGTGTCTCCAAATGAGTTGTACTTGATTGTAGTATAATCATAAGCTGTTGCTGAGTTATAGCTGTATCCCGTAACGTAAATATTTCCTAATTTATCTAATTCGATAGCTATAGCTTTGTCCCCGTAATTCGCAGGGCCGTCATAGCGGGCAATCCATTGCACATTTTGCGCGAACAATTTGTTGCTAACTAATAATATCAGAAACGTTAATGCCAACAATGGCAATCTGCAAATCCAACCTTTTGATAGTAAAATGGTTTTCAAAGTAATTTCTTTCTTCGAAAAGTTAATAAGAACATTTTATAATATTTCAATTTGTCACTAAAAATATGAGAGTTTTTATTAGAGCAATGAAAGATTCTTGTCTCAACAAAATTTCCTAAAAACAACTTGCAGAAATTTATCTCATAAGGAAATCCACTTGCATTTCATTCAAATTTATATTTCCCCGCTGGATTTACTTAGTTTACTATTATAACATTTTACATTCAAAACTAAAGCTTTTAATGGTAATTGCAAATACTATTTACGATAATAAATTCCGACAATATGAATAACAAAAGCCAGAAACAATCCAACCAACATCGGCTCAACTTCTGCAAGTAATTGATGTGAAACAAAATTATTTCTCAAAAAATACCAAATTGTACTTGCAGAGATTGCTGCTACCATTTCAATAAGTAAATAATTCTTGTTTATTCTTATCTTCGGATAATAAGCGCTTACAACAGGAAGAATTATAGCCGGAATAAAAAGTGAACCAATCGTATACCATATTTCTATTACTGATGGAATAAGTAATGCAAGTATTATAGCAAGTATTCCCGAAATGAATAATCCGATTATTGTATAGGATTTTAGTTTGGATTCTTTACTAATTGTGAATGAATCAGGCTTCGTCCCGTTGAGCGGGACTACGCCCCGATAAATAAAATCTCTTCCGATTGTTGTTCCACTTAAAAATAAAAAACTGTTTAGCGTGGAAAGAATTGTTGCAAAAAGAGCAGCGTAAAAAATTCCTTTCACTCCTGCAGGCAAAACTTTTTCTGCATAAAGAGGAAAAGATAAAACGGGATTTGTTAAATTGGGTAATACTGCGCGTGAGAATAATCCCGTTGTAGTTGTAAGAAAATCGAACAAAGCCCAGAAAAATATTGAAATTATTATCCCTTTAACTGCAACATTACCGTTCTTTGCAGCGTAACATCTTTGATGAAAACCGGGATCGGCGAAAGTCCATAATGCAATTAAAAACCAAACGATTATAAATGTGATTGAAGTGTTGCCTGTTAATGTAAGATGATTCCGGGGAAGATTTTCAGTTAAGAAATTAAAGCCGCCGAAAGTATCTGTGGAGAAAATCACAATCAAAATAAACCCGGCAAACATAACAAAGAACTGTAATGCGTCCGCATAAATGTTTGCACGAAACCCGCCTTTAATTAAGTAAGCTATCGAAAGAATAAGCGCAATAATTAAAGCCGGTAAAATGCTGATTTTAAAAAGTAAAGAAAGCAGGCTTGCAGTCATAAGCAGATAAGGTGCAGGAGAAACAAGTATGAACACAATCAAAGCAGAAAGCAAACCGACTTTCTTTCCGTAAACTTCGGTGAGTTTATCCGGGATTGTAAAGAGTGACGCCTCCCTGATTTTTTTTGCGAAGAATATTGCAAACAGTAAAGCGAAAATATAATAAGGAAAACCTTGCGTAAACCAGCTAACAATTCCATAGCGATAAGTGAATTCACCGACTCCGAGAATACCGCCGTACCACGTGGAGACATTCGTGAGTATGAAAAGAAACAAACCTACTTTCCGACCGGAGAGGAGATAATCATCTGCCTGCGAAGTTGTTTTTCTTCCGCTGTAAAATCCTATTACTAGGATTGAAGAAAAAAACAGAAGGATTATTATGATGTCAATCGAATTGAAAGAGACCATGCTTTCTCATCGTGTTGAAATCTCTGATAATAAATATAACCCCGTTTTTAATTTTAATGCATACCCTGTTTGAATTAGAAACATTACTTGTGCTTTCTTTTTTTCCGAACGGAAGTGAAATATTATTTAACGGGTATTTTAATCCTTTGGAAGTTATTTTTGTTTTACTATCAAATCCATAAAGTGATACAATTTCTCCTTTAATAGATTTAAGTTCAACATTGTGCGCGTATGGTTTTAAATATGAATTCTCAGCTATGAGTGAGAGATTTATTTTAGCGAAGAACTTTAGAACAATTCCAAGATTGCAGAAAGTATGATCTAATCTATCTCCCGTTACCCCGATGAGCAGTGCTTCATTAAATTTTTTGTTGATGGCAAATTTCAAACATTTTTCCACATCGGTATCTGTTTGTCTTTTGTGCTGAATTATTTTCGATTTATTTTCGAATTTCTTCAACGCAGCTTTACTGATCGAATCTAAATCACCAATAATATAATCCGGAGTTAAGCTCAACTTCAAAGCAGAGTTTGCGCCGCCATCCGCACAGATTAAAGTATCGTATCCATTCTTCTGAAAGAATGTGATTATGCTTTTTTGCGGCGGTTTACCGTTTGCAAGTATTATACATTTTTTCAAAAATTTTCCTCAATAGAATTCTTAAGGTTTATCGATGCTTTGCTAATGTCATTCCGCACTCGATGCGGAATCTTATTTCTTGATATGAGATTCCCACTTTCGTGGGAATGACAAAACTTCTAAAAATTTTATAATCCAAACTGAATCCCGGCAATAAAATTTCTTTCGGCAGCGGGGAAAAATTCTTTCCCGATTGCATAAGCCGAATACAAGTTATCAAAAATATTATTTACTTGTACAAATATTTTCCAGGGTGTTAAAGAATTTATAAACGGGAATTCATAGCTAGCGTAAAAATCCGAAACAAAATACGCATCATTCACATTATCCGTGTAACTAACGAAGCCGGGAAACTGCTGCAAATAAATTTTCAGATTTTCGTCATAATTATCAGAGAAAAACTTTCCGACATACTTTCCATTCAATCTGAAATACCAGCCATTATACTTAAAGCTAATTCCCAGGTTCGCAAGATAACCGGGGAACCCGCCTATTTTATTACCGCTCAAATCGATAGAGTTACCGGCATTTGTGAAGAACTTGCCTTTTTCAATAGTATTTCTGCTTACAGTTCCATTACCGATTAACTCAATTTTATTTTCCCACAATTTTACAATGAAAGATAACTCTGCTCCTGTATGGATGGTTCTGTCAACATTTCCGGTTACAGGTTGACCGAATCTATCCAACTGTCCGTTTTTTATAATTTCATCATTGAATAACATATAGAAAAAATTCAAAGTAACGGAAAAAGTATTACCTGCTAAAGTAGAACCCACCTCAAAATCATTCATGGTTTCCGGCTTCACTAACGGTTTGCTAAAGTCATACGAACCATCCGGATTTTGCTGGAATTGCGGAACTGCACCACCGCTTGACTCCGCTGCATCATAATAAGTTTTTAAGCGCGGTTCACGTGATACTCTTGCGAATGAAAAATAGATATTCAACGGATCGATTGGTTTGTAATTTATTCCAAAGCGCGGATTAAAAAAAGTATTTCCAATTTTTAAATCAGTCCCAACATATTTTTCATCATATAATCTATATTGATGATATGCGAGCTGTAATTCACCCAAAAGATTTATTTGATCATTTAAGTAGTATGTCTCGTGAACAAATGCACTTGCGATATCTTTACCGCCGCGGTAATAATAGTAACGATAATCTTTTGTAATTCCTTCGGGTAAGTTCTCGCCATAATTAACGCTTCCCCAATGGACCGATCTGTGCTTTCTAAGTTCCGCACCAAAAATAAAAACACCATTTGTATGATTGAGACTGAATCGCGGAATCCATCCGTACTGCGTATTTTCCACCATTGCTCTTATTAGTACATTACCGGGATTTTGAGATGGATTGAATCCATTATCCCGGGTTAAGCGGAGGTAAGTTGTATCAGCCCAGGAACCGTCAAAATCAAAAAAGCCATCGCCCAAAATAAGAAATAATGCTGAGTTGAATTTCAAGTTATTGTTGATCTGCCACTCATTTAATAATTCGAAATGAGGCTGCGAAAAATTCTCAATCTCTTCGGGTCTTCTATCGAGTGTAAATGTATATCCGTTCTTATCTGCTTCCCAGTATGAATAATTTGCTTTTCTTAATTCTTTATCTTTCACTGCAAATTTTGCTATACCGGTATAACCTAATCCATCGGCGAGAGGTCCGCCGTAAAAGTTAAACTGGGTTGTAAAGTTTTTATCGTACCGTACCGCGGAAAGAAAGTATGATTTAAAATTAACCCATGTAGAATTTTTATAACCCGAGCTGAGTATCTGCCCAAGTTTTCCATAGACGGAATATTTATTATCGATCAAGCCGCTTGAAAAAGCTGCTGAGTATTTTCGTGTAACATACGAACCGTAAGATGCATTAAGTTCAACCTTCGGTCTGTTTGAAAAAGAGGAAGTAATTATGTTAATCGAACCGCCGATTGCAGGATAGCCGAATACACCGGAACCGGCGCCACGCTGAACCTGTATCAAACCGGTGCTTGATAGCAGATCGGGGAAATCGAGCCAGTAAACATTGTTGTCTTCCGGATCATTCTGCGGAATACCATTTATCGATACGGATATTCTTCTTTGATCGAAACCGCGAATGCTTAAATAGTTGTACCCGATTGCATTTCCGCTTTCGGAATAAAATGTTGTAGAAGGAAGATCACTCAAGTATTTCGGTATATCGAACACTGTGTAATTTTCTTCAATCTGTTTCTGTTTTATCTGATCGAATGCAATTGGTGTTATTCCCTTCGTTCCAACAGAAGCTTCAATAAGAACAGTTTGCGAAGGAATTATTTTTGTTGTGAGATAGAAAAGATAAACTCGCTCGCCGCTTTTGCTAACAACCGATGGAATTGAAGTTAAATCATCTAAAGAAATTTTTCTTGTTTCATATCCGACATAACTTATCAGCAACCGGGCGGAAGACGAATATTCATCCTCAAATGAGAATTCGCCGTTAGAATCTGTTGCAGCTCCTGTAGTTTGCTCATCAATCAGAACAACATTTGCCCCGGGTAAGGGTGATTTTGTTTCTGCATCGAGGACCCTGCCCTTTAAGCCGGCTTGCTGTGCTGCAATCACGCCATTTAAAATCAAAAAAAGAATGAGAAAGAATTTCATAGCACACCTCATAACTAAAAAAAAAGCCGTTGACGTCCGAAGGACTACTTCGGAGAAACGGCTAAAAACTTAATCATTCTTTTAGCCCGTTTCCCTACGCTGGCATTATCCAGATCAGGTTATTAGGGTATTATCTCAGTCATCCCGGCTAGGAATAACACCCCTAACGGCTCAGATAAAATTTATTTTTATATTACAAAATTAGAACGATTTGTGAGAACTGTCAACTAATTTTTAATTTCTGCCCCGGTTTTATTGTACTACCCGACAGATTATTCAAAGATTTGATTTTTTGAATAGTTGTATTATATTTTTTAGCAATTGAATATAAAGATTCACCGCTGCTTACAACGTGGTATTCATCCGATCCGGAATAGGGGTTCCCTTTTTTAATCTTAAGTTTATCACCCGCAATAATTTTATTGCTGTTCAACCCGTTCCATTTCTTAAGACTTGTTACCGAAACTTTATACTGCCCGGCTATCTGGCTGATAGTTTCCCCCTTTTTTATTGTATGATAAACATACTGCCCGGATTTATTAGTTTTAGTTTTCTTTGTATTTCCCCCTGGATATATCTTTAACTTTTGCCCAACAACAATCTTATTACCGCTCAAGCCGTTCCATTGTCTAATTTGATGAGACGAAACATGAAACTGCTCGGCAATTTCACCAATCGTATCACCCTTTTTGATAGTATATAAAGTTTCCTTCTTTTTTGTATTAGTAGTTTTCTTCTTTGTAGTAGTTTGAGTATTGGTATAATTTCCCGGTTCGAAGTTGGAGTATATCTTTAAGGTTTTCCCTGCAATAATTTTATTGCCTGAAATACCGTTCCACTTTCTTATATCGGAAGCCCGTACATGATAAAGTTCTGCAATATCTCCGATTGTATCACCGGTTTTAATTTTATAATAATTTACGTTCTTATCTGTCGGAGTTTTTGAAGTATTATTTTCCGTTGATGTGTAGTAAGGATCATTTGTGAATATTATTAGCGTCTTGCCGGTAATAATTTTATTACTCTTCAGCCCGTTCCATCTTCTAATATCCCTGGTAGAAACACCAAACTGTTCCGATATTTCCCCGATTGTATCACCTTTCCTTACTTTGTAACGATAAATATTTGCTTTGGAATTTTTATATACTTTATTTGTGGTTACCCGGTTTGTTGTAGAAATCTTTGAACCGTCGGTATATATTTTTAATTTCTTCCCCGCAATAATTTTGTTGCCTCTTAAACGATTCCATTTTCTTAACTGGCTTATCCTTACACCGTAACGTTCGGCAATAAGTCCTAAACTTTCGCCTCTTCTTATCCTGTGGTAAGTAAGTGAACTTTCGATGTGTTCTTTCTCTTCTATCTTAGTGCTTTTATCGAGACTTGCATAGTAATCTTTGTTATCCCCGGGAACATAGATACTAAGTTTCTGCCCTACTCTAATTGTGGTTGTATAAGGAATGTTATTCCAGTTTCTTATATCACTTACACGGGTATTAAACCTGTCGGCTATTCCCAAAAGACTATCATCTTTTTTAACAGTGTAATCAACCGGTACATAGCTATCCGGAATTACAGATTCGGTTAGGGAAGGTTCTTCCGGCGTATCTGATTTATCGATTGTTTTTTCTTCAACTGCTAATTCGATTTCACCGGATGTTTTTGTTTCTTCCTTCACTTCGCCATTTCCGTTCAGCCTGGAATACGGAGATACATAGTTTTCATTTTCAGATTCATTTTTACCATTTTCGAGTGCAACCTGAATATCTGTATTCCCGGCAAAATCATTTTTCTGGGGATTTACCAATACGGGTATTTTTAATTTAATCCCTGAATATAATTTCGATTTGGTGGTAATGTTGTTTGCATCGGCAAGATCATAAATAGTTACACCATATTTTTTAGCAATCCGGCTTAGATTTTCGCCTTTACGAACTTTATGAACAAGATAAGTTCTTTTTGCATATTCCGGTATATTCTTAAGCCGCTCGGTAAAAACATCGATCGATCCTTTTGGAATTTTAAGAGGATAACCACCCTCATATTCCGGAGGAGTACTTAGCTGGGTAAGCTCGGGATTCATATCACGTAAAGTTTCAAGATCGGTATTTGCACTCGTAGAAAGAAATCCCATGTCAATTGCCCCGTTGACGTGGTAAATTTCAAATTCGTACGGGTCATCTGGTTCGATTTCCGAAAAACCATAAGCTTCGGAGTCCATAGCGATCAAACAGGTAGCAATATATTGCGGAACGTAGTTCCTGGTCTGCCGAGGCAGGTATCTTCTCAGCTTCCAAAAATCTTCACTACCCGATTTCCGCATGGCTCTTCGAATTCTTCCCTCGCCGGCATTGTAAGCTGCAAGCACCAAATACCAATCGCCCAGCGAAGCATAAAGATCTTTCAAATGTTTAGCCGCTGCAATAGTCGATTTATAGGGGTCTCTTCTTTCATCAAAATAAAAATTTGTTTCTAATCCGTATATTTTTCCCGTGGACTTAATAAACTGCCATAGACCCACGGCGCTTGCCCACGAATGAGCTTTCGGATTCAAACCGCTTTCCATCATACTAAGATATATTAATTGCTCCGGTAAACCTTCCTGCTTAAAAATTCTTTTCATCATCGGAAAGTATTTGCCCGACCTCGAAAGCCACAAAGACATTACGGCACTTCCTCTTCCGGTATAGTAATCGATCCACTTTTCAACATAGGAATTTACTTCGAGGGGAATATCGGCAGGTATAATTTCAACAACATGACCATCTTCTATATCCGCAGCAAGTTCCAGTTCGGGAACGGATTCTTTCGTCCATTCTTCATAGGCAGCAAATGAAACACCTTCGGGCAGCTCACCCAACCCATCGATAAATGCTTTGTAATCTTCGATTATAGAATTCTCAAGCTCAACGTAAGAATCATTTTCATCTATCCCGGGGTAATAGCTTAAATTATTTATTATCCTCAGCGCCGATTCGTAATTCTCAACTGTTCCGGTTACATTATTTTCTTTTTGCTTTGCGAGTGCGGTCAGGTAATTCTGTCTTGCCTGCTCGAGCATTTCGGAAACAATGTTGTTTTTCTGATATTCGATAGTGGCTGTTGTATTATGTATATCTTCAGATTCTGTTATTTCTTTATTGCTGCTGCAAGAATAAAGAAGCGCAGTAATGGCGATAAAAATGAATAATTTTGTCTGAATTCTGTTCATGTGTTCTCCAAATAGAAAATATACCCGTTAATTTAAGAGATACAATTTGTTAAATCAAGCAAATAATTAAATGATTGCCGTAACTTATTGTTTTCCAAATAGTTATAAAAATATTATAGTGGAATATTCCCATGTTTTTTCCTGGGATTAGTATCAACTTTCGTGCGAAGCGTATTAAAGGCATTAATTAATTTTAATCTTGTATTTCGCGGTACAATCACATCATCAATAAATCCTCTTTCAGCAGTAATGTAGGGATTGGCAAATTTATCTCTATATTCAGCAAGTTTTTTCTCAATTTCCTTTTCAGGATTTTTTGAGTTTGCAATTTCCTTTTTGAAAATTATTTCCACCGCACCTTTCGGACCCATAACGGCAATTTCTGCGGAAGGCCAGGCATAGTTAAAGTCTCCCCTGATATGTTTTGAATTCATAACATCATAAGCGCCGCCGTAAGCTTTCCGTGTAATAACGGTAACCTTGGGTACGGTTGCCTCGCTGAAAGCAAAAAGTAGTTTAGCACCGTGACGAATAATTCCATTCCATTCCTGTTCTGTTCCCGGTAAAAATCCAGGGACATCTTCCAATACCAGCATCGGGATTCCGAAAGCATCACAAAATCTTACAAAGCGTGCAGCTTTCACGGAAGAATTTATATCGAGCACACCGGCAAGTACTGCCGGCTGATTTGCAATTATCCCTATCGAGGCGCCTCCCATCCTGGCAAAACCTACAATTATGTTTTCGGCATAGTTCTTATGCACTTCAAAAAAATCACCGCCGTCAGTTAAAAGATGAATTACATCTTTCATATCGTAAGGTTTGTTCGGATTATCAGGAACAATATCATCGAGTTTAGGTTCCGGCTGAACAGAACTATCGTCAAATTCTTTCTCCGGTGCTTTGTCTCTATAATTAAGCGGAAGGTAGCTAAAAAGCTTACGAACATTTAAGAGAGTTTCTACTTCACTATTAAAAATAAAATGTGCAACTCCGCTTTTAGCAGCGTGTGTTTCAGCGCCGCCAAGGTCTTCAAAGCTTACATCTTCGTGAGTTACAGTTTTAACAACATTAGGACCCGTAACGAACATATAACTTGTATTTTTTGTCATAAATACAAAATCGGTAATAGCCGGAGAGTAAACAGCACCGCCAGCACAAGGACCGAGCACAACAGATATTTGCGGCACCACACCGGAAGCAAGCGTGTTAAGCAAAAATATATCTGCATACCCGCCCAAACTAACAACTCCCTCCTGAATTCTTGCACCGCCGGAATCATTCAACCCGATGACAGGTATTCCCGTTTTCATAGCCATTTTCATGATCTTAACAATCTTCTCAGCATGAGTTTCGGAAAGCGATCCGCCGAAAACCGTAAAGTCCTGGCTGAACAGCGCAACCGGTCTTCCGTCAATTTTTGCGAAACCGGTAACCACGCCGTCTCCCGGATACCGCTGCTTTTCAAGCCCGAAATCCTTTAAACGATGCTTTACGAACATATCAATTTCTTCAAAGCTGCCCTCGTCCACAAGGAGTTCAACTCTTTCCCGTGCGGTTAGCTTACCTTTATCGTGCTGGCTTTTTATTCTCGCCTTACCGCCGCCAAGCTTTGCCTGTTCTCTTAATTTTTCGAGTTGACTTATTTTCTCTTTCATCTTCCGGAACCTCCGGTATATTTTAATTTGTTATATAAAAATAAAAAAGCTGGTTTAACTTTAATAATCATTAATAATTCTCTTTATAAATTATTCTAAAAAAGGATTATGAGTTTTTTCATAGCCGATTGTACTCTTATCGCCATGCCCGGGATAAATAACAACATCATCCGGCAGAGTAAATAAATTATTTTTAATTGATGAAATTAATGTATTATGATCGGCACCCCATAAATCCGTTCTGCCGATACCTTCTTTGAATAACACATCACCTGTTATACAAAACTTTTCATCTTCAAAATAAAAACATACTTCGCCGGGGCTATGACCGGGAGTGGATAGAATAATAACATCAGTACCGCCAATTTTAATAAAAGTGTCATCTACGAACAACTTATCCGGCTTGGGCACTCCGTCAATTTCAAGATTGAACATTCCTGCCTGTGCTTTTGCAAATTCAATTAAGGGAAGATCTTTTCCCGGCACATAGAAAACAGTTGAGTATTTCTCTTTAATATAATTGCACCCGAGAATGTGATCGATATGGCAATGAGTATTAAGAATTGTTGTAAGGTTAATTGAATTATCTTTTACAAAATTATCGAATTCGTTCTCTTCGGCCCGGTCGAACAATCCCGGGTCTATTACAAATCCTTCTTTCGTATCTTCATCCCATAAAAGATATGTGTTCTCATCAAAAGGATTAAAAGTAAACTTCTTAATTTTGATCATTGAATCACTTGCTAAAATTTTTCTTTATTCGTTTGAATAATTTCTTTTTATAGTTGTTGAAGTTATCAGTTGTTTCTTCCATCGAGTCACCGCCGAACTTAAGCAGAAAATGTTTCGCTATTACCCAGGCAAGCATGCTCTCAGCGATAACTGCACATGCGGGAACCGCAACAAAATCACTTCTCTCATGTCGCGCATCTACTTTTTTCATAGTTGAAAGATTTACACTATGTATCGGGCTTATCAAAGTCGCAATCGGTTTCATTGCTGCCCGAACTACAAGCGGAAGCCCGTTTGTGATTCCGCCTTCAATACCGCCGGCATGGTTCGTAGTACGGAAAAAACTTTCACCGTTCTTAATAATTTCATCGTGTACTTCCGAACCGTACTTTTTAGAATTTGCAAACCCGTTCCCTATTTCTACCGCTTTAACTGCATTGATTGACATTATTGCCGAAGCGATATCCGAATCAATTCGTTTATCGTATTGAACAAAGCTTCCAAGACCAACAGGCACACCCGATGCAACAACTACAAAAGTTCCGCCGAGCGTATTCCCTTTCTTCATTGTCTGTTTAATTTTTCTTACAATTCTTTTTTCGTGATTTTCATTTAAAACCCTAACAGCACTCTTATCTGCTTTCTTTAAAATTGAGAGTGCGTTAAAATTCGATTTGATCCGGTTATTAATTAATTCATCAAAATAATTTTCTCGCGGGTAAATTCCACCGATACTTTCAACAAAACTGCCGATGAATATTCCGAACCCTTCCAAAAATTTTCTGGCTAAGCTGCAGGCAGCTACACGAGCCGCAGTTTCCCTTGCGCTCGATCGTTCTATTGAATTCCGGATGTCATTAAAATTATATTTCGATATACCGACTAAATCAGCATGCCCGGGACGCGGAACGGAAACCTTTTCACTTTTTCTCGGTAAAGCTTCGGCGTCCATCACATCTTTCCAGTTATCCCGGTCTTTGTTTCTTATCAGCAGGGAAACGGGTGTGCCCAAAGTTTTTCCGCCGCGCAGCCCTGAAAGGATTTCAACTTCATCCGATTCGATCCTCATTCTCGCACCCCTGCCGAAACCCATCTGTCTTCTTTTCAAATGGAGATCGAAATAATCCTTTGAGATTGAAAGATTGGAGGGAAAACCATCAATTATGGTGGTTAGCGCTTCCCCATGTGATTCGCCAGCAGTTAAAAATCTTATCATAAAAATATAATGAATGTTTAATTCTAAATATAAAAAAACGCCCGAACATACGGGCGTTTTTTTAAAGAATGTCGGTTAAATTTTATTCCGGAATATCGAGACCTACAAATCTCGTATTGCCTTTATTGTCCGTTACTTTCAGAAGTACAGCAGAACCTTTTTTATTATCAATAATATTACTGAAATCATCCACATTATTAATTGTAGTTTTATCCGCTGTTAAGATTATAAGTCCTGCAAACAATTTTTGATCTTCGGCTGCACTAAATGGTTTTACTTCCATTATCAAAATACCGTGATCGACGTTAAATTTTTCTTTTTCCTTTTTAGTTAAATTTTTAACCGTCAACCCTACGTTATCAAAACTTGCAGTGGTAATACTTTTCTCCTCTTTTTTAGGACTTTCTTCCTTATCTGAAGTAGGAGTAGTTATCGCTTCATCATCCCTCGGTTTAAGCGTTACCTTTTTCTCAATAACGTTTCCGTCTCTAAATATTTTAAGCGTAATGGTTGTACCGGCTGTTTGTGCGGCAACATAACTTTGAAGCTGGTTAGGTGCATTAACTTCACGACCGTCAACCTCTAGAATAACATCACCTTCCTGCAATCCGGCATTTTCAGCGGCGCTGTTTTCAAGAATGCCCTGAATTATAATTCCTTTCGGCTTATCCATTCCAAGTGATTTAGCAATAGCATCATCAACTTCGCTAATGTTAATTCCGATATAACCCCTGCTAACCTTACCGTTGGCAATTAAATCTTTAGCAACAGCTTTAGCCAAGTTTATAGGTATGGCAAATCCATACCCGATATAAGTGCCCGTTCCGGAAGAAGCAATTGCAGAGTTAACGCCAACCACAGCACCCGAAAGATCGACCAGAGCACCGCCGCTGTTACCCGGGTTTATTGCCGCATCTGTTTGAATAAAATTTTCCACTCCGTAGCTGTCGCGGATTAAACCCAATTGTCCCCGTCCTATTGCACTTACAATTCCCGCGGTAACAGTTGAAGCAAGTGAAAGCGGGTTTCCTATTGCCATTACCCACTGTCCGACTTTCAGATCGTCGGAGTTACCAAGATAAGCAACGGGTAGATTTTTAGCATCTATTTTTATTACTGCCAGGTCGGTAAGCGGATCGGTACCGACAACAGTTGCATCAAATTTTCTTTTATCGGAAAGCCCGACTGTTACTTTAGTTGCGTTCTTTACGACATGATTATTAGTTACAATATACCCGTCTTCAGAAATTATAATTCCGCTTCCAGAACCTTTTTGCTCTTTCGGCATATTTTTAAATGGGAAGAAGAAGAATTCTTCGTGGGGATTTTCTCTTTCGGAAACAACAACTATCTGAACGATAGCCGGTGTGACCTTTTCGGCGGTTTCAATGAATGCCTGCCCAAATGATGATGCGTCGGCATCTAAAGATACCGGCGGATTTTCTGCCCCTAACTTGATATCGGCATAACCCGGTCTTACTAATCCAAACCCTGATACCAGTAAAGCTCCGAGTAAAATACCAGTCAATATCAAAATTACAGCACTGATTATTCCTTTGTATTTCATACCATATCCTCCAAGGTAATATGTTTTGTTAAATCAAATATAACTTAATTAAAAGATCTCAGAGATTGTATCCCTTTAAAATTCGTAACATGAAACTGAATGTATGCCTCAAAAAAGTTATTAGCTGCTTTAGTTATTTTTTCGGTTAAAGAACTTATTTGTTCATTATTCTTTAGACAAAATAAGTAATTAAAAAGTTCCGGTTCAATTGAATAATTAGTAATGTTTTCTTTTCTGCAATCATCGCAAAGCAGCCCTCGTTCGTAATTGTATCCTAACGATTTATTCTTTAGACCCGTTTTATTGCATATCGAGCATTTATTCAGTTGGATTTCATAACCGATTTCTTTAAGAAAGAATAATATGAACCTGCCGAATAAAATTTCCGGCTTTTCCCTCGATTGATCGAGCAAAGATAATATCCTTGTTAAACCTTTGAAAATCAGTTTATGCGGTTCACTTTCGGGTGTAAGATTTTTAACCAGTTCAATAATCGCATACGCATATTTCATTGAGTTCAGATCTTCTTTAATATTCGGGAAATGCGAAATTAAATCCGCACCGGAAAGCAACTGAACTTCGCGTGTTTCTTTTTTGTAAATAATTATGTTAATATAATTTAACGGGTCAACAATCATCCCGAATTTCGATTTCGGATTTCTACCGCCTTTAATGATTACAGAGATTTTCCCGAACTCATCTGTATATAAGGAAGCAATATTACTTGTATCGCTGTAATTAATTTTTGTCAAAACTATTGCTTCGGCTTTTACAATTTCACTCATTAAAGAAAATTATATGGGAATTGATAAACTCCTTCTTCGGTAATAATTCCTTTAATAAGATGAGCAGGGGTTACATCGAAAGCAGGTGTGAATGTTTCATAATTTGAAGGAGCAATTTGATTTCCGTTTATGTTTAAAATTTCCGTTTTATCTCTGTATTCAATTTTTATTTCATCACCCGATACTATTGTTCTGTCGATGGTAGTGGAAGGTGCTGCAATATAAAACGGAATGTTATGAAAATAGCTTAGTATTGCAAGGTTATAAGTGCCAATCTTATTTGCCGAATCACCGTTTAAAGCAATCCTGTCGGCTCCGGTTATTACCAGATCCACTTTATTTTGCTTCATAAGTACGGCGGCGGATGAATCGGTTTGAAGTGCAAATGGAATTCCGCATTTATCCAGCTCGAATGCGGTTAATCTCGAACCTTGTAGTAAGGGACGGGTTTCATCGGCATAAACAAAGCTAACCAAGCCGTTTTCAAATCCTATTTTAATAATATTGAACGCCGTCCCGTCTCCGCCGGTTGCAAGTTTACCGGTATTACAATGCGTTAGTACGATAGATTTTTTCCTAAAGATGCTTAACCCGTTCTTCCCTATCTTCATACAATATTCTTCGTCCTTCGAATGGAACTCTTTTGCTTTTTGAAGAAGAATATCATAAGCATTTTTATAATCGTTTAACGCGGTAAATTCATTTTTAAGAATTTCCAGTACGTGAAAGAGATTAACCGCCGTGGGACGGGTTTGCGAAAGACGGTTATATGCATCATCAAATTTCTTCTTCACGTCATCCTTTTCATCTTTAACGGCGAGAGCCAGCCCGTAAGCAGCAGCTACGCCTATTAACGGGGCACCCCTTATTTCCAAACGTTCAATCGCTTCGGCGATCCGCTCGTAGTTACCCGTTTCGATATATTTCTCTTCTAACGGTAGTAGAGTTTGATCTATGAAGATAAGTTTATCGTTTTCGAATTTTACCGAGAAGTAATTATTCTGTGTCATTGATTCGCGAGAGATTTAAAAATTCTCTGTACCTATCTTGAATTCTTAAATATGATAGTTCTTCAAGTCCCTTTGTGCTGAACTTTTCAACGCAGAACGAAGCCATTGCACTTCCGTAAATAACAGCACACTTAAGATTGTTCGGTGAAAGGTCTCTTGTTTTAAAAAGATAGCCGATAAATCCTCCTGCAAAAGAATCACCTGCGCCGGTTGGATCGTAAATTATTTCCATCGGATAAGCAGGAGCTGAAAAAATCGTATCATCGGTGAAGAGTATTGCACCATGTTCACCTTTTTTTATTATTAAAGTTTCAGGTCCCATCTCACGGATTTTCTTTGCGGCTTTAACCAGGTTCGGTTCACCTGCCAATAGTCGTGCTTCCGAATCATTAATTATAAATACGTGCACACGCTTCAGCAGCTCAATCAGTTCGTCACGCTTCCCTTCGATCCAATAATTCATCGTGTCACAAACAATGTAATTCGGGTTTTCCATCTGATTTAAAACTTTTATTTGCAGTTCGGGATCGATATTGCCGAGACATACGTATCTCGATTTTCTAAAACCCTCAGGGATAACAGGATTAAACTTTTCAAATACATTAAGATCGGTTAAAAGTGTATCCCGAACATTCAAATCGTAATGATACTTTCCCGACCAGCGAAATGTTTTACCGCCTTCAATTATCTGAAGTCCGCCCAGATCGACCTGGTGCTCCTCTAGCATTTGCATATATTGCTGCGGGAAATCACTTCCGACAACCCCAACCAATTTAACCGGACCGGAAAAATAACTTGCAGCAAGCGATATGTACGTAGCAGAACCGCCCAATGCGTCATCAATTTTATCGAATGGCGTTACAACCGTATCAAGCCCGAGCGAACCGACGACTAATAAACCCACATTTTTCTCCTGAAATTTTAATTTGAAAATGAATTTCAAAAATAAGTAAAAGCAAAGTTAAAGCACAATTTTACACATACCCGCCGTTTTTGAAGAATTTTAAAAACCGCAAAGGATAATCAAAAAGTTAAACTCTTAGTGATTCCTGGAGTCTTCGGGTCTTCGTGGCAAAAAAAAATTTTTTATATTAAATAACTACTAGTAACCACTCCTGTAAGTCACCAGCAGTTAACAACAAATAATTAACAGGTTAACTTGAATTATTTTAAATTGATCTCTACAAATTTCAAATAACTTTTTTCATACAAAAAATATTCCCGGATTAATTCGAGCGCTTTTCTTTGTCCGTCCCATGCTAATAATTTTTTTGCTTCATCTGCCCTGCACCATTTAAAATCGCAGTGTTCTTTACTGATAAAAACATTTTTATCGCTTTTAACTTTAATCGCAAAAACCGGCACGAAACAAATCCGGTCTGTTTCATGCGAATAGAACGAGTTAACCCGCGGTGCGACCCAAATTTGTTCGGGAATTAAGCCGGTTTCTTCTTTTAATTCTCTAACAGCAGTTTCATAAGATTTTTCACCATCCTTTATTTTGCCGGAAACCATCTGCCATACTCCCGGAAAAATTTCGTCTTCTGATCTTTTTAGTAATAAAAACTCAATTCCGTTTTCCATCTCTCTGAAAATATGAGCTTCAACCAGGTTCGATATTAATTCCAATTTAAATTCCTCAAATATTAAAATTAAAAATATGCCCGCGCTTCTGCTCTTGCAGTGTGAACAACCCTGCCTTCTCCCTGCCATCTTCCGTCATAACTTACTGTAGTTTGCAGAAAAGATGCAATTCTGTAATCGAAATTTAATCTCCAATAATAATTTTTGCCCAATTGGTTGCCGCCTGTTAATTCAAAAGGTATAAAGTTTTCATTAGTGTTCGAGATCAGCTCGGTTCTTTCAAGCTCTATTCTTATTCTTCCTTTCCCGGTAAAGGAAAGATTAAACCTGAGCGATTGTGAATTCAGATCGATAACAGTTGGAATCTCGGGGAAACTATCTTCACTGCGCCCGACTTTAAATTTAAAGCCGACTTCAAGCGTACGACCCGGTCGGTATGAAAAATCCGATACAATACTATTATCGGTAATCAACCTGTTCCTGTTGGATACCGCCACAGCGGAAACATTATCGGTAGTGTTTATAATGTCAGTTTGGTTTCTCCATTCTTTAATCATTCTAAATCTTATTCGAAGACTCCTTTCCCGGTTGTAACCGCGTTCCACACCCGAATTGAATTCGCTCATTCTTCTGTTTTGTGCATACCTGAACCGGAATGATAAATTCTGGCTGTTTTCATTCAGCCAAATATCCTGCTGGAAAAAGTTTGAACCCCTGATTGTTTTTCCTTCAACCTGGAAGAAATCCAACTTCATTAAATATATTTTTGAAAAATCCTCTTCACGGGTGTCTTCTTCAACTCTCCAAACAGTTTCGGTAGATAGCGGTTTTAATATTTTTCCCCAGATAGATTTACGATCGAAAATTTCTGCATATTTAATTTTCCATCTTGTGCTTGTTTTCAATTGAATGACGGGAAAAAGTTTATCGGTAGGAATAGTAACTAAAATAAAATCCCCGTCGAATAAGGTCAGTTCAAATTCATTCTCATCCGGTACTCCGTTACCGTTAAGGTCGCCTAAATATTTATAATTTCCGGTTCCGCTTTCCACCGGCACAAAAACTTTTTCTAACTTAGCCGACATTTTGGTAGATACTTCATAAAACATGTCACCGTTTAGTATCTGTTCCCAAAATTTGAATTTCGAATTAGATCTAACAAGTATAGTCTGGTTATCCAATCTTCCCTGCTGTTTAAAAACATCGGTAAATTTTTTATTCCTGAAAGTTAAATTAAAGACTGTATTAAATTCTTTTATATCACTGTATCCAAGCTCGAGATACTTGGTTGTTGCGCGGGCTTCTTTTTGCATTAAACCGTCGAGAGGGAAATAATCATCCCTTAACGAGTACTTTGCCCCGGCTTTGAAACCATTGATATTTATTAATTCTATATATGGATCGACTTCTAAATATTTTAAACTGGAGGAAAGGAGCGAATCTTTCCCGCCCTTCTTTTCTCTTTTGTTTTCAGAAATGAATTCAACCCCGGGTTTCAACTTCCAGAATACTAAATAGCCGTTACCCTGCTGCCTTAACCATTTAGAGGTGATATTTGAGTTTTCAGATTTAACATAATCGAGATTATAATTAATATTATAAGTTTTGCTGTTACCGATTCTCAACACGTTATTGAACCTGTCCGATTTAAAGCTATCGCCTTTTCTTAAGAATCCTGCCGAGGTCATCAGGTTAAATTCATTCACGGGAATCAGGTTTAATTTAATTTCCCTTAAAGACTCATCTTCTTTTTTCCCGGATGATTGAATATTGTAGTAGCGATCGAATTCGACTGCGTTTATTCTATCGGGAGTTGAAAATCTATTTTTGATAAAACGGTCTTTGTATGAAAATCCTATCTTACCGAGATTCACAGAACCCAAGCGGACTTCAGAAGGTTTAACATTTAAGAAAATATTTGTCGCATAGCCGTAATTATCACCGTCATCTATACTCGATAATTTATTCTGATCGAACAAGCTCCCCGCATATTCCAAACTAAGTGAAACATTTTCAAACGGTTTTACATTTACCACGAGATTTCCGAGCTGCGTTTCCTGCGGAATGGGTAAAAAGATTATAGGAAGATAACTGCCCTGCTTTATGCCGGTAAACTTAAAATCACCTATTGCTTCCCTTATATAATCTCCGTTTCCTTCACCAACGTAACTGAAAGAAACATTATAGATCGCAGTTGAATCGCCCGGATTGTAAACATAGTAAGTAAACGGTTCGCCGCTGATAAGTGTATCCGCCGCAGAATAAATACCCTTAACATTTCCAAGAGAATCCGGCTCGACTAAAGAAACACCCGATTTAACCGCTTTGAATCTGTCATCACCCGCATCCGAAATAATTTGCTTATCTTTTTCTGAAAGCGTTATATCTATCGGCGAATTTTCATTATCGCCCTCTTTTAAATATTGAAAGCCGACCGATAATTTATCATCGAAAAATTTTGACGATGCCCCTACTCCTAAAAAATTTCTCGCAAACCGTCTGTCCGTATATTCAAAATCAACGCTGATCCGGCTGGCAGAAATAATTAACACTTTTGGTGTAAATGTAATTGTTGCATTCGCATATTCAATCGTGTAATCTTTGTTCTCGCCGCGAACCATGAGTATTCCGTCCACGTAAACTTTTTCGGTGCCTGCAATAACAATAATATTTTTCTCCCCGTTTATTCCGCTTAAGCTGTAAGGACCCTGAACACCGTCGGTACCAAAGAACCGGTTCGTGTTAAACTTTCCCCTCGAGCTGGCGATTGAAAAATACCCGCTCTGATCGCCAACCATAAACTGCCCCATAAGCCCCTGCAGCTTTCTGTTTATCACACCGAATTCACCGGTGCGGTTTTGTAATTGGTAGTCGCCGAATGTTCCGATTGCATTAGGATGCTTAATTTGAATAAACACCCTATCAAGCTCTTCCAGCCGTTCAGTGTTTCCCTCCGGTTGAATGGGAGTATTCTCATCTGTTAAAGCTGCAACAATTTCAATATCGTCCGAAAGTTTACCGGAAAGCTGTAATCGCAGACCGCTGTTTAAACTGAAATCCTTAGTCGTTCCTACTGTAAATCCTCTTATCAACGTTCCGCTTTTTTGTATGCCGGGACCGAAAATTGCTTCCGGTGTGAAGCCGGCATCCTCAATCTGCGATACTCTTACGGTATCCCCGATTTTCTTATTGTACCTGATTACGAGACTTCTCCGCTTATATTCTTTTTTTAGTGATAGTTTGATAGCTTGATAAGTAACATACAGAGTATCAAAAATTGAATACGGTAAAGAATCGGAAAGTGTAAACGTTGCAGTCGAATAATTAAACTGATAATCTGTAAATCTTTTTAAAAGAGAGTCTCGTAAAACAATCCGCTCTGTAAACGGAATAATAGAAACACCCGAAATATTGTATTTGTTTTCGAAATTAATGGGGATAGTATCGGTAACTACAACAGTGTTATAGTTATTCTGTGCAAAGGCAGCCGAACCCAAAAATACGGTTAATATTATTAATTTTAATCGATAAAACGGTTTCAAACAAGGAAAATTGATTTATGATAAATAAAACTAAATTTATAAGGTGGTTTTATCAAGTCTATATTGAAAACAGGGAAGAAAAATATTTCGCAGCGCAGGCAGATATGTGCCGGTCACTTTTGAGGGAGCTGACTTAGAAGTGACTGGCACATACGCAGCCAATGATGAATATTTGTGTAAGTGCCAGTCACCTGAGATGAAACCGGCTCAGAGGTGACTGGCACTTACAGTTTTATTCATATCTTAATGCTTCTATCGGATCGAGATTAGCAGCTTTGTAGGCAGGATATGTACCGAAGATAACGCCAACTAAAACACAAAGCGTTATGCCGATTAAAATCCAATCAATCGGAAGAGCGAACTGTGCGTTGAGAAAGCTTCCGGCAAAATTACCGATAGCAATACCGAGCACAATACCGATTATTCCGCCAATCAAACATAAAGTTATGGCTTCAATTAAAAACTGAATTAAAATCTGTTTTTTCTTTGCACCGATAGATTTTCTTATACCAATTTCTTTTGTTCTTTCTGTTACCGAAACAAGCATAATGTTCATTATCCCCACACCTGCAGCTAATAGTGCAATTAGTGAAACAACCATTGCACCAATTTTTATTGGTCCGGTAATATCATTAACCTGCTGAATTAGGGATTCATTGCTGAAAATATAAAAGTCGTTATCTTCACCCGGTTTTACTTTTCTTATCTTTCTAAAATGCCCGATGGCAGATTCAATAAGATCTTTATATTCAAACTTGCTGTATGCCATAACGGTAATGTTAACACTTCTTCCGTATCTACCATACATCGACTGCCAGGTAGTGATTGGAAGAATAATGTAATTATCGCGGCTTTGTCCGAACATTGTCGGTTGTTCTTCAAGTACTCCTATGACTTTTAAAGGTTTACCGTCAACTCTTACTACAAGATTTACGGGATTGATATTCGGAAAAAGTTTATCTACAACAGCTTTGCCCATTATACATACATTGGTGGAATATTGGATATCGGTTTCTCTTAAGTCCCTGCCATATTCAACATTCCAATCATTCGTCCGCATAGCATCGGTTGTAACTCCGGCAACGCTTATATTCGGGTTAGTTTCTTTGTTGCCATACTTAACAACTTTTCCGAATTGCCATTGTTCAACTCCTACATATTTTGCATCGGAAAGAACTTCCTTTAATTTCAAACCTTCTTCAATCGTAATATCTTTCCGGTTTCTCCATCTCTTATCGCGTCCGTGCCCCCTGCCCATAGTGTTATCCCATTTCTGAATTTGAAATGTATCTTTGCTTAATGCAGACAAACCGCTGTCTATACTGTTCTGTAACATTGTTACGATCGTCATTATAACGATAATAGAAAATATCCCGACGACAACACCCAGAATTGTTAAAGAAGTTCTCAGTTTGTTATTAACAATTGAGTTCAGAGCCACTTTTAGAATTTGTAGTAGTGTCATTTACTCATACCTCAAAGAATCAACCGGGTCGAGTTTAGCGGCAGTGTATGCAGGTGCTATTCCGGATAAAATACCGGTTAAAAGTGAAACACCGATAGCTATAATAACCACATCAACCTGTACCGAAGTTGGTATAAACTGATTGATAATCATGCTTAATATAACAGCAGCTATAAGTCCTGCAATTCCTCCAACCACGCAAATAGCAGAGGCTTCTAATAAAAACTGCGTAAGTATAGTCCTTTTTTTAGCACCAATCGCTTTCCGTATTCCTATCTCCCTGGTTCTTTCCCTTACCGATACAAACATAATATTCATAATTCCGATTGCTCCTACAAAAAGCGAAAGCCCGGTAATAAATAAACCTGCTATTTTTATAACGCCAACAACCGAGTTATAATTGTCCATTAACCCCTCCTGCTGGTTGATGGAAAAATCGTTCGGCTCATCATATTTTAATCCTCTAATCTTTCTCATTACTCCTTCTGCTTCAATTTTGGTTTCTTCAACTAATGCAGGATTTTTAGCTCGCACGGTTATAGTTACCGTACTTCTATGCATGGTTTTAAAATTCTTGAATATTGTCCCGATTGGAACATACGCCCTGTTATCAGGATTGAAGGGACCGAGAATAAAACTACCCTGTTCGGTCAGTACTCCTACAACTTTGAAACTTTCTTTTCCAATTTTCACGTTTTTATCTATAGCATCACCCCGTGGAAATAATTCCTTTGCAATTTCACTGCCCAGTACTACAACTTGTCTTGATGAATTACTCTCAACATCACTGTAAAACCTGCCTTGTGCGAACGTAAAATTTGTTGTTTTAACATAATCGGAAGTTGAGCCGTTGAGGAAAACATTATCAACGCGTCGATCACCAAATTTAATTGTTTGCCTGGAGCTTAATGTTGGTGCTACCGCCAAAGGAAGTTTTGCCGAGTCTTTGAATTTTTTATAATCCTCCATCGTAATATTTCGCCTGTTTCTCATCTTCCACCATTCCACATTAGAAAACCAAGCCCATTTATCGATATAAAGTACATCCGAACCAAGTGCACTAATACCCTTCTGGAAAGAATTATCAATGCCTTTTATGGCTGTTGACATAAGCACAACCACAGTAATACCTATAAAAATACCGAGCATCGTAAGGATAGACCGCACCTTATTGGCTTTTAATGCCCTCAGAGCAATGAACAATCCCTCTTTAAATTCAAATATTATGTTACCCATATCATTCGACTATTATTATAAAACAGCTATAATTAAAATAAAAAAACAAAATGAATCAACAGACTTTTTCATTCGGCAGCTATATTCCCGTTTGGAGTATATCTTTTAGAAACAACTTCATCGTTTTCTATGAGACCGTCTTTCAACCTGATAATTCTTAAAGCATGTTCGGCAATATATTCCTCGTGTGTTACAAGAATTATTGTGTTACCTTTTGCATGAATTTCGTGGAATAATTGCATAATTTCCTCACCGGTTTTCGAATCAAGGTTTCCGGTCGGTTCATCCGCTAAAATTATTGAGGGTTTAGTTACAAGCGCTCTTGCAATAGCAACCCTTTGCCTTTGCCCACCGGAAAGTTCATTCGGTTTGTGATGCATTCGATCACTTAAACCAACATCCGCCAACGCCTGCTCTGCTCTTTCCTTCCTGTCTAAATAAGACATTCCTGCATATATCAGCGGTAACTCTACGTTGTGCAGCGCGTCAGACCTCGGAAGCAGATTAAATGTTTGAAACACAAAACCTATTTCTCTATTTCTTATGGTTGCCAAGTCATTATCACTCATCTGGCTAACATTTTCACTTTTAAATAAATACTTACCCGATGTAGGTGTATCGAGACAGCCGAGCATATTCATAAGAGTGGATTTGCCTGAACCCGAAGGTCCCATAATTGCAACGTATTCATTCTTGTCTATTCTTAATGAAACGTCCTGTAATGCATGAACTTCTTCGGTACCAACCTGGTATATTTTAGCAATATGTTCAATATCTATAATGTTCATCTTTATAACTAACCTCTCTTTTCCATTCTTCCCGATTTGCGCTTTTCTTCTATTCTAACTTTAGAGCCGTCTTTTAGTTGTCTGGAAATTGCCCGGTAACTTCCGGAAACAACATCTTCACCGCCTTCCAAACCTCGCTTAATCTCAATATAATTATCATCGCTTATGCCTGTTTTTACTTCTACCATCTTCGCAGTGTTATTTTCAACAATAAATACAACTTCCTTCGGTTTTTTGTTATCTTTCTCTTTCATATTATCCGCTTGAAGATTCTCATCTTCGTCTTCACTTTTATCACCCATACGACTTTCGAAATCAGTTCTTGCCGTTACGCTTTGGATTGGAACACTTATAACATTATGAACAGTCTCGGTTCGAATATCCGCTGTGCAGGACATTCCCGGTCTCAGGTTCGGGTCAAGCTCGAACAATTTAATTTTAACTTCAAAATTAACAACTTCTTCCTGCGAGCCAAGCCCCGAGGTTTTAGCGCTGTTACCAATTTCCGTAACTTTTCCTTTAAACTCCCTGTCGCCGAAAGCATCAACCTGCACTATTGCAGTGTCGCCGATTGAAACGAGTACAACGTCGTTTTCGTCCACATCAACAACGGCTTGGATGTTATTCAGGTCAGAAACAGTCATAATATTTGTACCCTGGCTAAAACCGCTACCGAGGACTCTTTCACCTAATTCGACATTTAAATTAGTTATTGTTCCATTCATCGGTGAATATATTTTCGTTTTGTTCAGGGTATCCATTATTTCCCTCAATTGTGCTCTCGCCTGAAGTACGTTTGCCTGTGCCTGCTGGTACGAAGCTTTTGCAGTTAAGAAATTGCTTTCGGCGGTCTCCAATTCCGAATCACTTGCCAGGTCTTTACTCTGCAATTCTTTTACTCTTGCAAATTCTTTTTCCAGCCGGTTCAGTTCGGCTTCACGAATTTTTAAAGCTGCCTGAGTTGCTTTAAGATTAGCTTCCATTCTTTCCATCTGAGCTTTATACTGATCACCCTTTATACGAATAAGCAAATCACCTTTTTTAACAAAGTCCCCTTCCTTAACCGGTAATTCGATTATTTCACCGGTAACTTCAGGATTAATAATAACTTTAAATTCCGGATTGATTTTGCCGGTTGCAGTAACAATTTGTGTAATATCTCTCTTTTGAACCTTTTCAACCTGCACTAAAACTATTTCTTCTTTGTTTCCGCCGAAAATAGCAAAAGCAATTAGAATTGCTACCAGTAAACCTAAGCCGCCAAAAATGAATAACTTCTTTTTGGATTTTTTATTATTTGATTTAGCCATTTAATCAATCTCCTTTAATTAACTTTTATTCGTATTTGGAATAGTCTAAAACGCCAAGATAATATTTTAATTTTTTGCTGAGAACGATATAAGCAAACTGGGCATTTATCAAGTCAGATAATGCTTTTGTGTAATTAGAATTCGCTACCAAAACATCGAGTAGTTTACTTGCCCCAAGTGAATATCTTTCCTGCTCTATCTTAAGATTTTCCCCGGCCGAAGCAACATTGCTTTGACTTACGGTAAGACCTTTTTGTGCCGCCTGAAGATCGAGATACGTTGTTTGAATTTGTCTTTTGATATCTCTTTGGAGATCATTTAATTCAACTTCTTTATTTTTCATATCCACTTTAGCAAACTGGACCCTGTTATCGACAGACCATCCCGTGAAAATCGGTATGTTTAATGAAAGCCCGACTGATAAAGTTTTCGACCTGTCAATATCGTTTATATTGTCACCACGCCATGTGTAAAAACCATTAGCGACCAAACGGGGCAAATGCCCGGATTTGGCAATTGTTACTCCGTTTACAGCGCTTTCGAGATTTAACTGAGCGCTTTTATAATCAAGCCGGCTATTTAATGCATTATCTACTATGTCCGAAAGATTTTTGTAATCTTTTGATAAATCCGTGTTGAGAATTTCCGATTCCTCGGTTGTAAGAGTATCAGAAAAAACATATTCTTCCAGGACATCGAGACCCAAATAAAAAAGTAAGTTGCTTTTAGCAATCTCGAAACTGTTACTTGTCTTAATAAGTTCAAGTTCGGAATTACCGGTTGCAACTTCCTGCTGGTAAACATCGGCAAGAGTGGCGGCACCAAGCTTGTTACGTTCTCTAATAGTTTCAAGATTCTTTTTATTCCATTTCAAATTATCTTTATTTACTTTCAACTGCTGCTGATTATTAATGATGTCATAATACAAGCTCGTTGTTTGAAATACAATATCCTGCTTCAACCGTTCTAACGAAAGCTTTGCTGATTTTAATTCATTTTTAGTTTTCGAAAGCGTGGCTAAATTCGCAAGCCCGTCGAACAGTGTCCAATTAGTGTTTATATTCCACTGGTAATTTCGTGTTTGCGTTGTTACGGCAAAACTAGGCACCTGCACTCCTCCGATAACCACCGTACCGAAGCCGGACACATCCGAACGGGTCCAATCCCAACTTGCGCCCAGCCCCAGAGTTGGAAGAAAGTTGCCGTAAGATTGCTTCACATTTGATTCGGATGATTCCAGATTGTTCAATCCTTTCTGTATTGAAGAATTTTTATGCAGTGCAATTTGAATTGCCTGTTTGAGCGATAATTCTTTCTGAGCAAAAGAAGAAATAGGAATTATTAAAATTAGTATGAATGCAAAAAGTGTCCGCATTATCATCTCCTGATTCGTTTTATCTTGTTATTAAATTCTCAGATGGAATTAAAAGTTTACTAAATAGTTAGCCAATTTCAATACAAATTGAGTTTTATGAACTGCACAAAAATATGGTTTACAATTCTTAAACCTCAAATTACTTTATGAACGGCAAATAAATTACATATACGGTTGATGATTGCTTCGTTTAACAAACCGTTTGTGCATATTTAAATTTTAAGAGGATTATTTCACTTGCAAACATGAATAAAATTCAATTATATTTCATATCAATCTGCAACAAATTA
This sequence comes from bacterium BMS3Abin03, assembly GCA_002898075.1. Taxonomy (GTDB): domain Bacteria; phylum Bacteroidota; class Ignavibacteria; order Ignavibacteriales; family Ignavibacteriaceae; genus BMS3ABIN03. The sequence continues at coordinate 3,871 of BDSV01000063.1, read as the reverse complement.
AAAGGTGATCAAATTGAAAATAAAACTGACCAGGTACCAATTGCTCACAGCAATTTTAATTGCTCTATCAATTACATTTTTTATCCCGGTATCAAACGGCTATTCCCAAAGCTATTTACGAATTAATAGCAAACCCGACGGAAACGGAAGTGGTTCATCGCAACTTGACAACTCAGATAATACGGTATTATACATTATCGGTGGTGCTGTTATAGCCGGTATTATTGTTTATGCTGTAATTAAAAAGAATAAAGAAAAAAAAGAACCGGTTGATACATCTGCTACTATAAATGGTTTAAACAGTTCATCTTTTGCTGCTGAGTTTGATAATATCGAATACGAGTTAGCGAAAACAAAAGATAAAATTCCTGTTAATGTTTTTCTCGGTATAAAAAATAATAAAGCATTCGTTTCCGACAAAACATATATGATGGGTGTTTCGATCAGATTTTAATTAGGAACAAGCTTTCAATTCTTAGTTTTTTCGTCTTTTAAGAGGTCATCTTTTATCTTTAAAAGATATTGATAAGCTTCCTCATAATTATTTCCTATTTTGCCATCGAGAATAGCTTCTTCGATGGCTTTTTTTATTTCACCAACTTTTTTCGATGGCTTCAGATTGCAAACTTCCATAATTGTTTCACCTCTTACCGGTGATTGGAATGCTTTTAATTTATCTTTTTCCTTTACCTCGATTACTTTTTTCATTACTCTTTCGTAATTCTGCAAATATTTACTCACCTTTTCAGGATTCTTACTTGTAATATCGGCTCTGCAAAGTGTAATTAAATCATCGAGGTCCTCGCCCGCAGAAACTATTAATCTGCGTATTGCAGAATCGGTTACTTCATCCTTCGCGAGTGCTATCGGTCTTAGGTGAAGACGAACCAAATTCTCAACGTAATCTACTTTATTTAACGGCAGTTTTAATCTTCTGAAAATACGTTTAACCATTTTGGCACCGAGTTCTTCGTGACCATGAAAAGTCCACCCAATTCCTTCAACAAACTTTTTAGTTTGCGGTTTGGCAATATCGTGAACTAAAGCGGCGAACCTAAGCCAAACATCCTCACTTTTTGCAGCGATATTATCAACTACGTCGCAGGTATGCAGAAAAACATCTTTATGATGATAATCGTTGCGCTGATCTACACCGCTCAATTTTGAAATCTCAGGGAATACGACTTCCATCACTCCTGTATCATAAAGCAGTTTCAACCCAATAGACGGTTTTGGAGCCAGAAGTATTTTAAAAAACTCATCCGTCTTTCTTTCCTGAGAAACTATTTCTAATCTATCTTTGAGTTTATTTGCAGCATTTAGTATCGAGTCATCGACGGTAAACTCAAGCTGTGCTGCAAATCTGAATGCGCGCAAAATTCTGAGAGGATCATCATCGAATGTAATTAACGGATCGATTGGTGTTTTTATCAATTTGTTTTGAAGGTCCTTATAACCGTTGAATATATCAATTAGCTCACCAAAGTTTTTACTATTGATGGGAACAGCCAGTGTATTAATCGTAAAATCTCTCCGGCTAATATCGTCTTCAAATGATCCGCCTGTAACTTTTGGCTTTCGGCTATCACGGCTGTAGGATTCTTTTCTCGCACCGACAAATTCAAAGTCTAATCCCTGATATGTAAAGTGTGCCGTTCCGAATGTTTTAAATATTACAACTTTTGCAACATCAAGTTCTTTCGCCAATGCACGTGCATACTTATTTCCATCACCAACAATTAGAAAATCGATATCGACGCGTTTGCGTTTCAAAATCAGGTCTCTTATAAATCCTCCAACCAGATAAACATCGAGTTTCAATTTATCAGCCACTTTAGATGCTGCCTGCAAGAAATTATATTTTTTCAGCTCATTACTAAAGGTCATATTTCTATAAAACAAGTTTTTAATTTATTGGTTCGGCTTTGGTTCCCATTATAATTGCTATCGGTTTTAACGGCTCGATGTTGCTGCATAATATTTTCATAACGGAAGCGATTGGTACTGCAAGAAACATTCCTACTATTCCCCATACCCAGCCCCAAAATACAAGTGATAATAGAATAAACACGGTGCTTAGATCCATCTTACTACCCAGTAATTTCGGTTCGATCATATTACCGAATATCTGCTGAACAATTACGAGCACTGCCGCCAAAGAAATAGAAGTTAATCCTAAACCATACTCCAACATGCCTATCAGTATAGGAAAGACAGTTGCTATTAACGAACCGACATTCGGGATGTAATTCATCACGAATGCAAGAAAGCCCCATATCATTGCAAACGGAATTCCGTAAATGTAGAGAATGATTGTGAATGTAATGCCGGTAGCTAAACTCACCGCCGTTTTTATTAATAAATATGATTGAAGTTGATCATTTATAGAGTTAAGTGTTTTACTTACATCCACCGAACTGTCTTTCAGTGCAATTTTAAGTCTGTCTTCAAATTTTGTTTTGCCCATAATCATAAAAACCCAGAAAAGCATAACGATAAAGAAATTACTGAACAAATCGGAAAATGATGATAACAGGTTTTGAATGATTCCTGCATCAAAAAGTTTTTTAATCAGGTTCCCGGCATTGAACTTTTCGGTTTCTATGCCAAACATCTGTGCAATCTCGGTAAGGGTAATATTGAATGGGCTTAGAATATCCTGTATAATTTTAGATAACATCTGTCCGTAAGCTTCGAGCTTTACAGAGAAACCGGCGAAACTGGAATAAAAGAGTAATCCTATCAGATAAAATATTGCAAAGTTAAAAATGAAGATTAATATTATTCCGAGTCCTTTCGGTATTCTTATCTTCTTATTCATCCAATCGAGTATCGGGAAGAATAAATAAGTAAGAAAAACAGCAATCACAATCGGTATTAACAAATTTCGAAATGCGGCTAATAAGTAAACAAGAATAACTGCTACGATTATTCCTAGAAAATATGAAATAACTGTTAACTTTTTACTGTTTCCATTTTCCATGAATTATTTCTCATATTTTATTTCGGATAATATTTTATTACCGTTTGTATAAAACCAACCTGTCATTTGATATTGGCTCTTTAAAACAGATGTGAAATTTTTATCGGCATTATATCGCAAAGAAAGCGCTGCCATTTTACGTGCATTAATGAAATCATAATTATCCAACATATATTTTGAAAGAGAATAAGCTGCATAGCTGCTTAAATAATCATCGACAATTATTTTCTTATTAAATTGTTCCATGAATATATCATAATCTTCATTATAGCTTTTCGATAGATAAATCCAGACAGGAAAAGTAGAGTACTTATATGATCCTGAATTCAATTTCCTGATAATTTTATACTTATCAAAATTATTTCCTTTTAAATATTTAACTATGAGCCGGTTATTTTTCATTAACTCTAATCGTGTATTGGCTATATAAAACAATCTCCGGTTCGGATTCTGTTCTGATAAAATATTATATAAAGAATCAGCATTACCGAACTCACGCTTCACAGCCAGCAAATCGGCAAACAACAACTCCAGGTTAAAATAATAAGAAGTCCCTTCAAAACTGTCAATAGCTTTTTCTAATGTTTTAACCGATTTATTAAGCCGGTTCAATTTTTTGTAAGATTCAACTAGTCCCACAAGCGCAGAATAATTTTCACCCGATGAATAAATACCGAGGAAAATTATTTGTGCTCCCATATAATCACCGTTACTATAATGCTCCCAGCCGTTTCTTAACCGTAAGGAAATTGCTCTAGGGCAAAGTTTCTGAAAAAGCGATTTCCTCCCAAAATAATAATCTGCCTGATACTGGTTGCCGGTTCCACTTGAAAAATTAAGAAAATTGTAGTAACCCTTTAAAAATGGTTTTAACTCAATCCCATAACT
>BDSV01000062.1 GCA_002898075.1 bacterium BMS3Abin03 | reverse complement strand
TTTCAGTTTTACAAGAGAACAACTCGATCAGTTCACAATAACTTCTTACAAGCGTGCGCTCAAAGCACAGGAAGAAGGTAAATTTGATGACGAGATAGTTAAAGTTCCGGTCAAATCAAGAAAAGAAGAAATTATTGTAGATAAAGATGAAGAGCCGGGTAAAGTAAAATTCGAGAAAATTCCCTCGCTCAAACCTGTGTTTGAAAAAGATGGCGTTATAACTGCTGCAAATGCATCTTCTATTAATGACGGAGCAGCAGCATTATTAATTATGTCTGAAGAAAAGGCAAAGGAATTGAGTTTAACCCCTCTTGTAGAAATAGTTGCTCAAGCATCTGCAGCAAAAGCACCCATTGAATTTACTACTGCACCTGCAGATGCAATTGCTAAAGTACTGAATAAAGCAGGATTGACAAAAGATGATATAGACTTGTTTGAAATAAATGAAGCGTTCGCTGTAGTGTCGTTGGCAGTTAATAAATTATTAGAATTAGATACTGAAAAAATTAATGTTAACGGCGGTGCGGTTGCAATCGGTCATCCCATTGGAGCAAGCGGTGCAAGAATACTTGTAACGCTTATATACGAAATGAAAAAAAGAAATTCAAAATACGGATTGGCTTCGCTTTGTATCGGAGGGGGAGAGGCATCCGCATTAATTGTTAAGAATTATAAAAATTAAGGGAGAGCAAAATGGAAATAAGAAAAGTGGCTGTTGTCGGCGGTGGTACAATGGGCAACGGAATTGTGCATGTATTTGCACAAAATGGTTTCGATGTATCTTTGGTGGAAATGAATGATGAGTTAGCTGAAAAAGCCCTTGCAAATATCTCGAAAAATTTAGACAGGCAAATTAAAAAAGAAATTATCACCAAAGAAGATAAAGCACAAACTTTAAGCAGAATTCATAAAGTAATCGGAGTTGAAAACACTCCGCCTGATATTGATTTGGTTATTGAAGCAATTTTTGAGAATAAAGAAGCTAAGCTTAATGTATTCAATAAATTACATTCTTTAATTAAGGAAGATTCTATATTTGCTTCAAACACTTCGTCTATCTCAATTACCGAGTTATCGGTTTCAACCAGACCGGATAAATTTATAGGGATGCATTTTATGAACCCTGTTCCCGTAATGAAATTGGTTGAAATTATCCGCGGTTATTCTACGAGTGATGAAACATTTAACACGATTAAAGAACTATCCGAAAATTTAAGTAAAGTACCTGTCGAAGTATTCGATTATCCCGGATTCGTAGCAAACAGAATTCTGATGCCGATGATAAACGAAGCCATTTTTGCTTTGATGGAAGGAGTCGCCAAAGCTGAAGACATTGATACAGTAATGAAGCTTGGAATGAATCATCCGATGGGTCCGTTAACACTTGCAGATTTTATCGGACTCGATGTATGCCTTGCAATTTTGGAAGTTCTTTACAACGGTTTCAACGATCCTAAATACAGACCATGTCCATTGTTGAAGAAAATGGTTGCTGCGAATAAATTAGGTAGAAAAACAAAGGAAGGGTTTTTTAAGTATAATTAGTATTTATAATTACTTCAATCAAAGATGAAGTAACTATATTTGAGGTATAAAAATATGCCCGGATGAATGAATGGTTGTATGAGAAATGGTTAATAAAAATTAGTACAATTTTTAATTTATAGCATACAATCATCCAACCATACTCCGTATAGTTGTAGAACAGGGTTTGTAAATCTATTCTGTTATTACAGAAATTTAATATACGAACAGATAACAGGTAATTTTGAATAATGTAAAAAAATTAAATCGCTTTAACACGATGATAAAAAGTTTCCGCAATTATCTGCGGAAAAAAATATCTAAACTTTCTTTTTCTGATTATACCGTTTTCAGCGTATTTGCTGTAATCATCGGTGCTGCTGCCGGATTGGCTGCGGTCTTTTTCCATAAAGCCATATATTTTTTTAATACGCTTTTCTTCGAACAAACTGCTAGTGGTTTGTTCTTTCTCGGTGCGGCTGCGGTTGTACTTCTGCCCGCGATCGGAATGCTGATACAGGCAGTTATGATCTTGATCTCACCGAAAACTGCGAAGAAAAAAGGTGTTTCTGAAGTAATTAAAGCCGTAGCCATCAGAGGGGGATACATCCCGTTAAAGACAACCATCTTTCATTTTATAGCTCCCGTAATAAGTATCGGTTCGGGTAATACTGTCGGTCCTGAGGGACCCGCTGCACAGATCGGTGGGGGAATTGCGAGCAGGTTAAGTTTTCTTGCCGGCTTATCAGATTCGAAAAGACGCATATTCACTGCTGCCGGTGCAGGTGCCGCTATTGCTGCTATATTTAATACTCCGTTAGGAGGAGTGTTCTTTGCACTTGAAATAGTATTGTTAAATGACTTTCAAACCCCAACATTTTCAGCATTGATACTTGCCTCCGTTACAGCAAGCGCAATTTCTAGAATCTTTTTAGGCAATGAATCGATATTTGTTTTTCACATACCTGAAATAGGTAGCTACGTTAATCTGTATCTGTTTGCGATACTTGGAATATTATCGGGAGTAATCTCTATTCTTTTTATCAGGTATTCCAGTTCTGTTGAGCATTTATTCAGGGAAAAAATTCTTAAAGGTAAAGTTCCGCAATGGCTGGTAATGGTTATTGTAGGTCTGCTCGTTGGAATTTCGGGATATTTCTATAAAGAGATTTTCGGAATAGGTTATTCTGCAATCAACGAAATGTTAGCCGGTTCGATTGCCTGGAATGTAGTGCTTGTATTATTCGTGCTGAAATTCATACTCGTTCCTCTCATTTTACATTCCGGCGGTTTTGGCGGATTGTTTGCTCCGTCTTTGTTTATCGGAGCAAGTTTTGGATATTTGTTCGCTGTTGCAGTCAATTCGATTTTGGGAGTAAATATCGATACGACCACATTTGTCCTTGTAGCAATGGGTGCGATGTTAGGTGGAATAAATACAATTCCTATTTCAGCAATTCTTATAATTTTTGAAATGTCAAAGGAATACAGCTTTATACTTCCACTAATGCTTGCAGTAATAATTAGTACTACATTAGTCCAAATAATCTTAAAAGGTTCGGTTCATATAAAACATTTAGAGGATCAAGGTTATAGAATTAGCGAGGGACGGGAAACAAATCTTCTTAAATCCATACTTGTTTCCGATGTTGAACTAAGCAATATTGAACTAATACCGGAGCAAACCCCGTTACCGCAGCTTATCGCTAAATTGATGCAGAGTCCGAATCATACGTTTTATACAATTGACAGCTCGAAGAATATTACCGGTAAAATTACGGAAACTGAATTAAGACCTATAATAACCGAATATGACAATTTGAAAGATGTTATAGTTGGCAAAGATATAGCTAACCCAAATGTTGTTTTTGTACATAAAGATGATGATCTGGATTATGTATTCAATCTTTTTGGGAAATGGGACTTAGAACAGATACCCGTGGTAGATTCGGTTGATAAAACAAAAGTATATGGTGCAATTACCAGGCAGGAAGTAATATCAATCTATAACAGGGAGAGTTTGAAGATTAACCTGGCAAACGGCTTATCACGTGAATTGAAAACTATCATACCCACAACATCAGCAAAAATTGCCACCGGTTATTCCATTTCTGAACAAGCGGTTCCATCTTCATTCGTCGGTAAAAGTTTAGCCGAGCTTAAGATTAGAAACAGGTACGGGCTTGAAATTCTTATGATTAAACAGCACAAAGATTTCTTTGCAGATGACAGAAGTGAACCTGAGATAATAACACCTGATCCTAATTATAAATTAAAAGCTACCGATACAATAGTTATTTTTGGAAATGACAAGAAAATTGAAGAATTCAAGCAGAATGTGACTTGAGAAGAATGTAATATATGTCCGATAATGTATCTTATGTAAACTTGCATATACACTGTTTTTTACCCTGCTTCTATAATATAACTTAACCGCTTCCACTTAGTTTTATGTAGATATATAAAATTATGAGTAGCACTACTATTAAAATGATCGGATTGCGTTTTGTACGGTTGTATTTTCTCCGGCGCGTAAAGCCGAGTTTTCTTTTCTTCCTTTCTTTCGCATCTTTTTCAGAACTATAAAATCTTGGAGTGTAATCAAAAATTCTATGTCGTGGTTTTTTCATTAACATATTAGTAATATCAACCCTGGTTAAAAATTGCATTTACAAAATCATCGGCATTGAAGCTTAAAAGATCATCGATATGTTCACCAACGCCGATAAATTTAACCGGAATATTTTGTTTAGAACATATCTGGAAAACAACTCCGCCTTTAGCCGTGCCGTCTAATTTAGTAATAATTAAACCGCTTATATCCGAATATTTAGAGAATTCTTCCGCCTGAATCAAAGCATTTTGACCGAGTGTACCGTCGAGGATCAGAAATGTTTCGTGGGGAGCATCGGGGAGCATTTTTGAAATAGCTTTTTTTATCTTGCTCAATTCATTCATTAAATTAACTTTGTTATGTAGCCGACCGGCAGTATCGATAAGCACAACATCATAATCTTCATTAATTGCTTTTTGAATAGTTTCAAACGCTACCGATGAAGGGTCGGAACCCGATTCTTTCTGTAATATACCGGCACCGGCTCTTTCTGCCCAAATATCCAATTGCTCACTTGCAGCCGCCCTGAACGTGTCTGCAGCGCCAACCAATACTTTTGCTCCGCCGTTCTTAAAATTATATGCAAGCTTTCCAATTGTAGTTGTCTTCCCTACTCCGTTCACACCAACAATTAAAATAACAAACGGTTTATGCTTCTTTGTCTCTTCTTCAAATGTTTCTGAAGAAACTTTTCCGTTGCTTATAACTTTAACTAATTCCTGTTTTACTGTTTTGAGAATATTTATTTGGGAACGATCTTTATCACCTTTAAGTGATAGCCGGACATTTTCAATAATCTGTTCAACGGTATCATAACCGAGATCGGATGTAATAAGAATTTCTTCCAATTCATCGATTGTAGAATCATCAATTACAGCTTTCCCGGTAACCGTTTCATTTATTGATTGGACAATCTTATTCCTTGTTTTACTTAACCCCGATTTCAGTTTTTCGAAATTCAAATTATCAAACAGACTCATTCTTTTTCCTTTGTAAATATTCGTATGCACGATACATATAAGCAAAAAGCGAAATAAACATAAGAACAATACTAAAATAATAAAATGACAGAAATACTATACTGCCGCGATCAACCATTAACACGACCATGAATAATACTACAGCAATAACAGATACGGTTAATTTTCCAAGCTTATTTGAGGGTAAGACTTTGCCGAGCTTCGATGATACATAAATCCCGCCTAAAAATATTATTATATCCCGACCAATAATAAAAGCAAAATAATAGACAGGTATTTCATTCGTTACGTAAAGTGCAATTACAATGGCGCCCAGAGTAATTTTATCAGCTAATGGATCGATTATCTTTCCGACTTCTGTTACCTGGTTAAATTTTCTTGCCAACACGCCGTCTAGCCAATCTGTTACCGCTCCAACAACTGCTAACCCGGCAGTGTAATACCGGAAATTCGGCTGATCGAAATTGCTGATTAAATACCAGAACGGAACTGCTAATAACAGCCGGAAAAAACTGAGCAGGTTGGAAATCGTAAAGAATTCTTTTTTTTCTATCTTCATCTAATTACCGCAAATTTTCCTGTTTTTTCGTCACTTTCATTTTTGAGCTGATCTAACATAACAACCCGGTAAATGTAAATACCGCTGCCTAAATAATCACCTGAAAAATCTTTTAAATTGTAATTAACTCCCCCGTTCCCATCCTGTTCTTCCAGTTCGCCTACTTTTACGCCGTCAATAGTCCAGATAGTAATTTTAGCAAACTGCGGAAGATTTGCAAAGGTGATTTTATCATTACCCATTCCAATTTTTACAGGATTCGGGTAAACATAAACATCCGATAAATCTTTTGCAAAGCCGGTAAGTACGATGTAGCTGCCTGCACCGGAATTTATTTCGATATGTCCCGTTGCAACCGACGACCTGATATTACTGATCCGTAAAACATACTCCCTCCCTATCGAGCCGACAGGTTTTTGTCCTTTCAAATTAAGGTAAACTATCCTTTTATTATTTTCATCGATCGATACCGATGTTGCCTTGTTTCCCGGTTCGAACAGGTAATTATTTACATCCGAGGCGGTAGTCTCATCAACATCAAAATTAAATACAATTTTTATCAAGTACGGATTTTCAATCTTGAAAGATGAAATGAAAAACTCCTGAATTGCAATAGTTGAATCCATATTAAAAGAAATTATATCATTCTGGATCTGCGAACCGAACAGGTCTCTCAAATCTTTAATTAATAATTGATTTTCACCAACAGGGATTGGGTTTCTAAAAGTAAGTAAATAAGAATACTGAGTTGCAGGAGCAATAGAATTCGGAAATCCAACATTAGTCAGTTCGAACGCCTGAAGATTTTCGATTGTGTTGTTCATCTTTTCGGAAAAGGTTACGGTTACAGTCTTTGGACTTGTTGGTAAAGCGGTTAACACCTTACCCGGCGTATGAACATAAACTTCAGCAATGGAAGACAGATTTGAAAAAGGCATCAGTTTGAATGGGTCGTATGCCTGTACAGCATAATAGTAATTGGTATTAGAATTTAAATTTACATCTATGTACTGATCGGAGAATACGGAATCGATTACCTTCAGGTTATCGATATTTAATCCCCTGTAAATAAAATACTGATCGACATTACCAGCCCACGATAATTGAACCGTTGATGAATCGATGCTGTACCCGTTTATGTTATAAGGTGTGTTCGCTTTATTTGAACCGGCAAACTCATAAAACTTTATCGATTCAGCCGTTGGAAATGCGATTTCGGGAACGCCGTTTAAATTCAGATCACCAACAAATATTGAATTTGAATTAATGTTTTCTTTGTAGGCAACAATTTTATTTATACCGAAATCATTTTTAAATATATACGCGTATGGAAACATAAAAACAACAAGCTCATCCTGTAAATCGTTATCAATATCAACAAAGCGCAGACTGTTCTCAGACCTTTGAAAAGTTGAATTAAATTCTGTTGCGGCATCAATAAATGCCCGGTCGTAAATTATATTAAAATTATTTCCAATAAGATTGAATACAATTAACCTGTAAAAAGGAGCAACATCAACTTGCTCGATTGAATGAAGTAAAACGGCAAGTTCATCTATCCCATCGCCGTTATAATCTCCGTTTGCAATAAATGCTGCCGAGCCGGTAAAACCTGTTTGCACAACACTCCCCTGCCGGTAATCATCCGGACCAAATATTTCATAGCTAAAAATGTCGCCGTCGAGATCTACAAACCAGAGTTCTTTTCTCCCGTCGCCGTTAATATCCGAAAGAACTCCGTTTGGTGCATCAATAATATTTCCGCCAAAGGATTTATCAGTAAAATTTATAAGCTCAACGGGATTAGATAAACTTAAATCGCTGTTCACATTCCAGACAGTAAACGAAGTATCGCTGTCCACTGCAACTATTTCCGTCGTTCCGTCATTATCGATGTCTTTAGCCATTACGGGCCAGAAATCCCCGGTTTCCTGTGCAAACTTCTGTACTACCGAAGTTGAATTTGATGTGCTTTGTTCGTAAATAAAACCGTTACGAATAAAATAGGCAAGTACATCTTTCAAACCGTTGTTATTGAAATCGCCAAAGTCTCTAACTATTCTGTTTTCAATTGAATCGGTTAATTCAAAGCTTAACGAATTCAATTTGAATAATTCAGATACTTTTGGATTAGTGAACTCCCGTAAATATATTTCACGATTGTTATCGGTAGCCAGACTAACCGGGTTTTCAAAAATGCTGCCCGCCGGTAACGAATATTCCAGCTCTGTCTCACCAAAATATTCCGCTTCATAGCTTGTGGAAAAAATAAAATTTGCCCCGTTATCGTTTACTGTTGTTGTAAGCCCTACTAAATTCTCGGCTTCGAAGTAAATTTCGTAAGCAGAATTCTGCTGAACGATTTGCCTCGGGATAAATCCGTAATGCAATTGTTTTATAAATTGATTATTTGTTGTAAATCCGTCGAGTGTTACAAAATTAAAATTAACGTCACCTATTTTTCTATAATACATTCTAACCAAAGATGGTTCATCGGTGTACATCGCTGCAAGGATAGTCGTCTTATCACCGTAAAAAGCCGGTCCTACAGAAATCAGTTCGGTAACGGGAGGTGTTCTGCTTATTAAAAAGTTTACTCGCTCTTCGAGTGTTCTACCGTTACTAAGTTGAACGACCAAACGGAAGGCATAAACGGAATCGGGCAAAGATGAAATGTCTAAAGTGTATATGTCTTCATTCGAAAACTGATTGGTGCCGTTCTCAATTAAAGCAGTCCAATTGGTTGGATTATAACCCGTTCCATAAAACAAACTGTAGCTTACAAATAGAGGCGATAGTACGGAAGCATTAACGGTTATCTCGTTATCGAGAGTAGCAAAATCCTGTGTCGGATGATTTATTTTAATAACTGAAGGTGCAATAACGGTAACTGCCCGGTAAAGATTCAATCTTCCCGCACCGCTTCTTAAATCCCAGCCCGGCTTGTAGATATCGTCCGTAGTAGATTTTATAATTTGTTTAACTTCTTCATTTGTGAAATTCTGTATCGATAAAATTAAAGCAGCGGCACCGGCTACATGGGGAGTAGCGGCAGAAGTACCGCTAATTACAGCGTAATTATTATTTCGTGCGGTAGTAATAATAGAACTTCCGGGAGCAACAAGATCTAAAGTCGAACCATAATTTGAATTTGATGCAACATAATCCTCGGAAGTCGAGTTACCGACAGAAATAACTTCAGAATATCCGGACGGATAATGTGGAGCGGTTGAGCCGGAATTTCCGGAGCTGCCTACGAGTACAACTCCCTGTGAATAAGCAAAACTTATAACATCTCTTAATACAAGTGAAAAAGCATCGTCGCCAAAACTCATATTTATAACCCTCGCACCCATCTGAACAGCGTAAAGAATTGCAGCAGCCACATCATCTTCTTCGCCGTAACCGGAAGGATCGAAAGCGCGGAGGTTTAACAATTTGATATTAGGTGCAACCCCGGCAATTCCAATTATGTTATTAGTTTCAGCACCGGCAATACCTGCAATGTAAGTTCCATGTCCCTGTTCGTCCATCGGATCATTATCCCAATCAAGATAATCTCCTCCGCTTGAATCGAACGGGAAACCGACACGGTCTGTAAAATCCCATCCGCGGTAGTCATCTACAAATCCATTCCCGTCATCATCAATTCCGTTGGAACGTTTGTCATCCCCGTTTGCATCCGTACCTGTTTCACCGGGATTCAAATATATTTTATTCTGTAAATCGGGATGAAGGTAATCGATACCGGTATCAATTATAGCAAGCAAAACCGAAACATCACCCTCTGTTTTATTCCACGCATCAAACGCCTGGATTTTTTCTAATGCCCATTGTTCGTTAACTAATGAGTCGTTAGGTACAATATCCATTTTGTATTCATGCGACTTTTCGATGTATTCGATAGTGGGATCGATATTTTTCAAATTTAATACGCTCGTTTCGGGTATCGATTCATCCACAGTAATTTTTATAATACGCGAAAGCACCTCGCTTTGCTTGCCTAAATCTTTGGCAAGATAATCAACCGAATTGACATTAAAATTAACAAGTGAATTTAACCCGGAAGGTATTACCTGTTTGGCTAAAACCTTCCCATCTATTTCGGAAACGGAAACAGAACTTGCATATTTAATAAAGTAGGTTGTTTGTGAAAGGACGTTTGTGTATGAGCACAATACTCCTAAAAGAAAAAGCAATAATTTAGTTCTCATAGATTTCCTTTTTAAAATTAAGATCAATTTCGGTAGGATAATTGCCCGAGAAACATGCATCGCAAAAATTATCTTTGCCTGCTTCGGAAACTGCCTCAAGCATTTCGTCGTTTGTTAAATATTCCAGACTATCCACATCGAGATAATTTTTTATCGAATCTATATCTGCATTATGTTTGTGAGCAATTAATTCTTCTTTACTCGGAAAGTCCATTCCGTAATAGCATGGATGTGTGATCGGCGAAGAAGAAATCCTTAAGTGAATAGACTCCGGGTTAGCTTCTCTTATCAGTTTAACAAGTTGTTTCGATGTAGTTCCCCTAACAATTGAATCATCCACAATAACAACAGTTCTGCCTTCGAGCACTCCTTTAACGGTATTGAATTTAATTCTCACCCCGATTTCTCTGTTACTCTGCCCCGGCTGAATAAAAGTTCTGCCGATATAATGGCTCCTGATAAGACCGATCTCAAGTTTACAATTAACCCCGAGCTTCTCCAGTTCGGTTTGGTATCCGAGTGCAGTAGTGTTAGAACTATCCGGCACACTGATTACAATTATTTTTTCATCGTTTTTGCTATAGACCGGATGATTACGGGCAAGAATTTTACCAAGCCGTCTTCTCATTTTATCGACGTTATGCCCGAATATAAAGCTGTCCGGTCGCGAGAAATAAATGAATTCAAAGATGCAGTGATTTTTCGGTAAAGTATTATCATAAATTCGAAATGATTTGACGCTGCCTGTCCGGATCACATCGTCGTCAATCACAACAATTTCACCCGGTTCAACTTCGCGGATAAACTCTGCTGAAATAATATCGAACGCACAACTCTCAGAAGCAATTAAATAGGCACCGTTCAATTTTCCAATTGCCAATGGTCTGAAGCCGTGCGGGTCTCTCGCTGCAATTAATTTGTCATCGGTTAAAAGAACCAAACTGTAAGCCCCTTCAATTCTCTGTATTGCCTCTTTAATCTGTTCTACCTGATCATCGAGGCGGCTTCGTGCAATAAGATGAAGAATAACTTCCGTGTCGCTGGTAGTTTGGAAAATAGCTCCTTCGTTCACAAGTTCTTCCCGCAATTCTCTCGCATTGGTCAGGTTTCCGTTGTGCCCGACCGCAAGATTGCCTAACCTGTAGTTAACCAAAAATGGCTGGATATTTTTTCTCGATTGCGAGGAGCCGGTCGTTGAATACCGGTTATGACCTATAGCCGACGAACCGGTCAGCAAATTCTTAAATACTTTTGACTTAGCGAAGACTTCGGTTACTAATCCTTCACCTTTATGGATTTGAAAGAATGATTTTCCGTTTCCGTTTAAATCGCGTGTGACAATTCCGCAAGCTTCCTGCCCCCTATGCTGCAATGCGTGTAAGCCGTAATATGTTTCAAGTGAAGCGGTCGGCGAGCCGTAAATTCCGAATACTCCGCAAAAACATTTAGGTTTCCCTGGAAAAATAGTATAATTCATTAAATATTTAACAGCGAATAATAAAAATTGAAATTGAAAATTAAACAATAAAATTATGAGTAAAAATAGATTTGAATATATAAATAAAAAAGGGATAATTAAGGCGCTTATTATTGAAATATGAATATTATCTGTTTCGGTATTGGAGATAAAATATCCGGAGTCCCCCGAATATTCGTTAATTTTATTTTGTTAGTATTTTAACAATTTATTTTTGACAGATATGAAAACAATAGGAAAAATAAGATTTAAAATTGATATTTCAGGTAATAATTTATTAACTTCTGATTGCTTAATTAAATCAATTTTTATCCTATACTAATTTCTCAACACAGCTTAAACTATCCATTAATAAATAAAATAATTCGGAATTATGGAAAACGCCGGCACAAAAGAAAAACATAAGATATTATATGCCGAAGATCAGGAAAGTATCGCTAGACTTGTTCAGTTTAAACTGGAAAAAGAGGGATTCGAAATAATTATTTTAACAGATGGAAATAACGTGGTACAAACTGCGGTTGAACAGAAGCCGTCACTTATTTTGCTTGATATAATGCTCCCGATTAAAGACGGCATAACCATCCTTGAAGAATTGAAAAGTAATGATGCAGTGAAAAATATTCCTGTAATTATGCTTTCGGTTCAGGGAGATGAGCAAAAAATACTTAAAGCACTAAATTCAGGCGCTGTCGATTATATACAAAAGCCATTTTCAACTGCCGAATTAACATCCCGAATCCGAAAAGCTCTGGCATAATACTTGACTTCGTTAGTTAATATTAATTATTAATTATCGGAGCTTTTTTTTTGCTTGAATTTTTTAGTAATACCGGAATAATCTTATCCGTAATTTTTGTTCTTCTTACACTTATTTATTTCCTTATTCTTTTCATTTTAATAATAAGAATACTGGAACGGGTAAGAGAAAAGAGAGAGAAAAATTTTATTGCCCGGTGGGAAGAAAAAATTTTTGAATATCTTGCCTCGGATCTTCATCCGTCAGAAATTCTAAATCTCTTTCCGAAAAACAGTTATAAATATCTGCTTAAAAATCTGCGAAATTATCTCTTAACCATTAAAGGGAAAGATAGAGAAAAACTAACCGCGTTAATCAACGAAACTGAATTATTTGATTACCTGTTAAGAAACCTAAGCTCTCCAAGAAAAAAACACATTATATTCGGAGCATACTATTTAGGTTTAGCTCGCTCAAAAAATGCCGAATTTGTACTGAGGAAAAAATTAAAATCGAAAAACGAAATGGTATTTATAACCTGCGCACTTAGTCTTGCAAGAATAAACTCAATTGATATGATCGATGATATATTTGAAGAAGCAGCATACTTTAAAAATTTAAGCGAAAATACCATGCTATCCATCCTATATGAATTCGATGAGTCTATATGTGCGGCATTAATCATGCGATTAGACCATGAAAGTTCTTCCTGGTTCAAATCTATCATTATATCTACGTTAACTCATTTTAAATTTTATGCCGCTGCACCTATCATCTTAAAAACTTTGTTGAATGAGGAAAACAGTAAGGTAACAATTAAAGCGTTGGAATTTTTCGGAGAAATAGAGTACCTCGATGCAGCAACAAGTTTACGACTGCTTCTTATAAATCCGAATCCGGAAATAAAAGCTGCTG
Source organism: bacterium BMS3Abin03 (assembly GCA_002898075.1). Classification (GTDB taxonomy): domain Bacteria; phylum Bacteroidota; class Ignavibacteria; order Ignavibacteriales; family Ignavibacteriaceae; genus BMS3ABIN03. The sequence goes on along the minus strand of BDSV01000062.1, from coordinate 4,838 downwards.
CAATAAAAGCCGCAGTAAAAGTAGGTCATAAATCTCTCGAAGACAGAATTTGGGGATTAATATACGATAGACATAGGTATGTGAAAGTTACCGCTGCCGAAGCAATGTATGTCTTCTCTGAAAAAAGCAGGGAAAAACTTGCACAGCTCGCATACAGCATTCCGAATACTATAGAGTCTTCAATAGCAAGAATGATAATCAGTGAAAAAACAATACATCAAAATTAATGAATACAGTAATCGACATAATATACTACTATAACTACGCGGTACTATTTTACTTCCTGATAATAGTTACCGTTTATATTTTACTTAATGTTATATCGTTTAGAAATATTTCTAAGTACGCTAAAAAAATAAAATATGCCGAACTAAAAGAAATTTTCAGGATACACAATTTTAAACCGGTAACGGTAATCGTACCGGCATATAACGAAGAAAACGGAATTGTTGAAAGTGTAAGGTCGCTCCTGCAGCTCGAATATCCCGATTACCAGCTTATAGTTGTAAACGATGGTTCTACAGACGATACATTACTAAGACTGTTTGAGAATTTTCAGATAAGGCAAATATCCTTTTCACCTTATTACGAAATTAAATCGCAGCCGATTAAAGCCGTGTACCTCTCCCCTGCTTACCCGAATCTTGTAGTTATCGATAAAGAAAACGGCGGGAAAGCTGATTCGATTAATGCAGCGATTAATATTTCAAAAAATCCGCTTATTACCGTAATTGATGCCGATTCAATTCTTGAAAGAGATTGCCTTCTTAAGATTGCGCGACCCTTTATGGAAAATGAAAACATTGTTGCCGTCGGCGGTACTGTTCGTATAGCAAACGGTTGTAAAGTAAATCAGGGCTACATCGAAGAGGTGGGTCTGTCTAAATCGTGGTTAGCCCGCTTCCAGGTTGTTGAGTATTTAAGAGCATTTTTATTCGGCAGGAATGGTTTTGATGTGTTAAACGGAATATTAATTATATCCGGGGCATTCAGTTGTTTCAAACGTGAAGCATTGATTGAAGTAGGCGGATATCTTGGCGGTTCGATTGGTGAGGACATGGAAATTGTAATCCGTTTGCATAAAGAATTGAGAAAGAAAAACAAAAAAACACGCGTTACTTTTATTCCCGACCCGGTTTGCTGGACGGAAGGACCGGAAACTTTCAAAACTTTAGCATCGCAAAGAGTAAGATGGCAGAAAGGAACTATTGAAAGTATCAGGTTACATAAAGACCTTCTCTTTAATTTTAAATACGGCTGGCTGGGAACAATTGTGTTCCCGTACTATTTATTGTTTGAAGTATTTGGACCGTTCATAGAAATTTCCGGCTATGTAGTATTTATTATCTCCCTTATATTGAATATTGTTCCGTTTAACTTTGCCGTTGCTTTCTTTACGGCGGCGTTCTTGTACGGCGTAGTGCTCTCCACTCTTGCAGTCTGCCTGGAAGAATTATCATTTAAAAAATATACGAAGGTAAGCGACCTTCTGATTTTAATGGCAGCTTCATTCCTGGAAAACTTTGGTTATAGACAGCTAACTGCATTTTGGCGTTTCAAAGGTTTTATGGAATATATTTTTGGTAAACGTTCGTGGGGCAAGATGGAGAAGAAAGGGTTTAAAAAGAAAAAAGAGCAATTACAAGAAATTGAAGCGAACCTGGAAGATGAACTCGTTTAATAAAATAATAAAATATCCTGTGTACTTTATTCTTTTAACAGGTTTCGTTTTAATTCAATCCAATGATAGTTATGCACAAAAGAAACGAAATGCCGATGAAAGATTTAAAGAGGCAAGAGAGTTAGCTTTTGCGGGCAATAGGGATGCGGCGATCGATAGCTGTGAATCCATCCTTATAGATCATCCCGCTTATTACGGTGTTCGTGTATTTATGGCACGGGTAATGGCGTGGGAAAAGAAGTACAATGAATCTATTGTAAACCTTCAACAGGTTCTCGAAGAAAAAAAGGATCACAAAGAAGCAATCAATACTTTAATCGATGTGTATAACTGGTCGGGCAACCCTGCTATGGCATTGCAATACACAAATTACGGTTTATCGTTTTATCAATCTTACCCGGATTTTATGATAAAGAAAGCGAAGCTATTACAAAAACTTGATCGCCCTGAAGAAGCGGCTGATGTGCTTACGCGTTTACTCGATCTTTATCCGACTCATAAAGAAGGACTTATCCTGGAAAGAAATTTATCGGATCTGGCTCTGTTGAATAAAGTTTATCTCTACTATAGGAGCGATTTGTTTCCTTCAAATTCTCCCTGGCATTTAATCTATGTTGAATATGCAAGAAAATTCAGCTTTGGCACTATTATCGGGAGAGTGAATTATGCTAACAGGTTCAATAAGAGCGGTGTACAAATTGAATCGGACGGATATATAAACATTCGTCAGGGTACTTATGTTTATCTCAATGCAGGATATTCAGGCGTATCGATATTTCCAAAGTTAAGACTGAGTATTGAACCGTATCAGATGCTTCCTTATGCTTTTGAACTCTCACTTGGTTTAAAGTACCTGGAATTTACTTCAACAACTGTAAGAATATATACGGGAAGTTTAGGTAAGTATCTCGGTAATTACTGGATATCGTATAGATTTTATCTTACACCGAAACCGGATAAAACAAGTTTTACTTCGGCAGTTTACATTAGAAAATATTTTTCAGATACAGACAATTACGTTACACTACGACTTGGTGTGGGTTTAGTTTCTTATTCTGAAATTGCCGATGAGGAATTCAGCGGTGTGAGTTCAAAAGGAGCCGGGGTAGATTTTCAATTTAATCTTTCAAGGTTAACATTTATACGGGGTGAAATAAACTTTGGAAACCATGAGTATTATAAAGGGAAATATAAAAACAGGTACGGAATTAAGTTAGGTATTCAACAGAGATTTTGATAGAACTCTCTTGATTGATTCAGTTACATAATGTAATTATGATATCTATTAAATGGGATAAGTATGAATGTATGAATGACACATGATGGATAAAGGTAATGATTAGGTTCAAAAATTTAATTACTCAAAACATACAACCATACAGTCATCCATTCATACACGAAATGAATATTTTGCTAGCTTCAACAGTTATTATGAAAACTAATCAGGCGTTACGAAAATAGAAGGTATAAGCAATTGAAATTCAAAGAAAAGTTCAACAAAAAATATTTTAAGTTATCTTTTAAAAACATAGCTCTCTTCCTATTCGTGTGGCTGTCAACAGGATTTTCGTTAGGAACAGTTACTTTATTGGGTCCTGTCAGATGGGTTGTTAATCTAAGCAAGTCGATGCGGTTTTCTCAAACAACCGAAGACCTGTTAATCAAAATTGTAATCTTACTTTTTGTTCTAATTTCATTCTATCTTTCACTTTTGATAACGAGATTACTAGTACATAAATTTTCCAGTTTGAAAAAAGCCGTTGCATTTATCGTACTTATTGCCATAACATCAGGATTTGTATGGGTATGGATGCATCCCGCACTAATCCAGTTTGAAAGAGGTGAAATTTCCGAAGAGTCATACGGTAACGTACAATTTGTATTCGGTCCATATCCAACACGAGAAGACTTAATAAAACTGAAAAGCGAGGGCTTCGCTGCAGTTATCTCACTCCTCCACCCTGCTGTTATTCCTTTTGAACCGAAGCTTATAGCCGATGAAGAAGATGCGGCAAAAGAAGTAGGGATAAAGCTGATTCAGGCGCCGATGCTCCCGTGGGTAAGTGAAAATAAATCTGCTATCGAAAAGATTAAAAAGATTGCAGAAAATGGAAGCGGAAAATATTATGTGCATTGCTATCTCGGCAAGGATAGAGTAAATGTAATTAAAAGAATTATTCAACAATACATTGCAGCTAATGTTACTTCTGACGATTCCCTGCAGCGAAAGTTAACCGATCTCGGAAAGTTTGAAAGAGGAAAAATAATTGAACTGGATAAAGATGTTTACTTAACCCCCTTCCCTACCGATGATGAATTTTTCGGATACATACTTAACGGCTCATTTAAGCGGGTAGTATCTTTTCTCAATCCAAAAAATCCTGAGGATACTATGTGGATAAACCGCGAAGAAAAAATCTGCAAAACCAACTTGATGCCTTATGAGTTATTGCCAATAGAAATGTATCCGTTCAATGCATATAAAATTCTTGAGATTGCTAACAAGGTAAAGCAGATGCCCAAACCAATACTCATCCATGCTTTTCTAACGAAATCTCCTCAAGCCGATGCATTTATTAAAGCATACAAAACAGGTTTGCCTTCACTCACATCATATTTATTTGATTTACCGATGGAACATGGAAATGTAGAATTAATTGCCCCGAATGTGTTAACAGGACCAAATCCAACAGGACGGGAATTTGGTGCTTATCTTCAGCAGAAAGGTATAAGAAACATTTTATTTATAGGTGATGAAAGAGCAGCCAACGCGCGCTTCGATAAAAAAATAGCAACAGGTATCGGATTAAAATGGTACTCCGCAACATCAATCGATAATAACATTACAGAGCTAATCCAATCCGGCGGACCGTGGTACATCTACACCCCAACTCACGAAAAGCTAGCAGATATAATAAAGGAAAAACTTAATGTTGATGAGGATGATGAATTATTAAGCGTTGCTTACTAAAATTCTCCCTTTTTTCAAAGGGGGGTGTCACCTATTGGCGAGACCAAAAGTATTCCCTAGTTTTTCTAATTATAATATTGAAACATTTTTCTTAATTACAATTTCTATTCTTTTATTTTTCTTCCTTCCCTCTTTAGTTCTATTATCCTCTATAGGGTAAGTCTCTCCTCTACCAATTCCGACAAT
>BDSV01000061.1 GCA_002898075.1 bacterium BMS3Abin03 | reverse complement strand
ATTATAAATCGGATTGAATGAAATTTCATCATAAACATCGAGATTATTCAACTTATAATTTATTTCAACCGAAAATTTCTCTCCTTTTAAAGCGCGTTCATAATATTTAAGCCAGTTTGCTCTTTCTTCGGGAGGATTACAATCAATAATATTTAAGCCCTTTCTTAGCTCGACTCCAAGTACTTGTTTTAATACATTCTTTAAGGCAGAATTAAAAGTACTTAGATTATATTCTTTATCAACGGACCATATTTTATCATCTGTGTTTTCTACCAAAGCCACAAGATTCGCTTCATTTTTTCTAAGTTTTTCCTCTACTAATTTCCGGTCGGTAACATCAACGATAATTTCTACAAAAGTTGGTGTGGACTCATTCGCGAAAATTTGCAAATTAACTTCAACCGGATATTGAGTACCATCTTTTCTTTTATGAACCGTTTCAAAGGATATTCGATCGGTTTTACCTGTTCTCAGAGGTTTAACAAGGGCTTCAAAGGATTCTTTCGAATACCCGGGTTTTAAATCGAGCGTTGTCATTTCAGCTAATTCTTTCATAGAATATCCTATGTTTTCAAGGGCTTCATTATTTACCTGGATGAACTTTAGTGAATTAGCATCGAAAGTGTAAATTTCGTTTGAAGAATTATCAGGGATTTTTCCAAAACGGAGAATTAGTTCTTCATTTTGTGAATGATCTGTTATGTCCTCTATGGTGCCGATCATCCTCAACGGTTTATTATCAGAATCAAAAAAAACGTTCCCTTGCTCGTGAACGCTCCTGATAATACCATCAGGCAAAATAATTTGATGATTGATGCTATAAGTTTTTTTATTATATACAGCATCGTTTACAGATTGTTTAACAAATTCTCTATCATCGGGATGAACCATGTCCAGAAATGCATCATAAGTAGCACTAAATTGTTGAGGTGTTAATCCGAACATTCGGTAAATTTCATCAGACCAATGTAATTCGTTTGTAACTATGTTCCATTCCCAGTTTCCCGGATGAAATATTTTTTGTGTGTTATTTAATCTTTCCGTACTTGATTTTAGTTTTTCCTTTATTTCCCTTTGATGAAGAGCAATTTCAATTGTTCTTTCGATCTCTCTGGATTTAAATGGCATTTGAATAAAACCTTCCGGATTAGTTGGTTTCGCTCTTTCTAAAATTGCCGGGTCATCATAGGTAGTTACGAATACTATTGGGATATCATATTTGGTTCTTATTTGTTCTGCTGCCTGTATTCCATCCATTTCCCCGCTAAGCTTAATATCCATCATTATAAGGTCGGGTTTATTTTTTCCAGCTTCGCAAACAGCATCCTCACTTGAAAACACCGTCGCAAGAACTTCATAACCAGACGTCATTAATTCCGACTCGATGGTTTTAGCAATCATTACCTGGTCTTCTGCAATTAATATTTTTGCCTTTTTCATATAAAGGTTCCCCAAAATTTGGAAATAATTGGAAACTTAATTGTAGTTCCGTTTATCCTTTCAGGATACATTCTAAATTGAATTGCTCGGGGTGCGCTCACAAAATCCATTTTATCATTATAATTTATTATAGAGTTAGAATCTTGTATTGTTTTTGTCTTAATCCGGTATAATTCTTTACATTTTAGTAAAGTCTTCCCACGCATAATAATCTGCATTAAAAATACTGTTAGAAAGGTAAAATAATCGTTATGAAAATTGATTTTTTTCATTTGTTTATAATTTTTATGTTTGACCCCACGTATTGAGAAATTGCCTTATAATCATTTCCAGATGTGTAAGTATTCTTACATGCTCGTTTCATAATATTATTACATTTTTTGCACACCGGTTTTATTAGCATTTTCCATATTCGTTGATGATTCCAGTCTAATTGCCATGTTGCTCGTAAAAACTTACCTTTGAACTATTTCGTTTTAATGTTATAAAGCCCAAAAACCACAATTCAACCACTATGAAGCCAAAAAGCATACCAGAAACAATATTGTTTATATTTTAAGCCGAATATCAATCGATGACTTCAAAGAGATGTTTTATTCGCTGTAATATTTACACTTTTTCAGCCATTAATAGTTAAAATGATTAAAAGCGTAGTTGGTTTTTTACTTGATTTACAAACGATTAAAATTGCAGTTTCACATAATTTCTTAATTTTCATAGTGAAGGAACAAATACCCACTACCGGCAAATATTCCCGCTTGCGTAATAATTTTCTGTAGAATAGATTAGCAATATGTCCAGCCATTAGTAGGGAGGTGTTAGAAACTAATGTGTTTTTCTAAATTCAGCGTAATACATTTTATGTTTCAAGTGGGGGTACAAGGTTGCAAAAGATGGAAGGGTTCTAATTTCAGTATTCCGGTTTATTATTCTCGTCCGGAATGCTCCATTTAAAAATGCTCCGGGTTTCTGCTTTCGAAACAATTTAAATTCTTCACGACCTGCATAACCCGTAATTACTAAATACGGGCGATTAATTATTTGCAGCATATATTTATTACCGCCGCCTTTTTTTATCATTGCATTCCAAAATTCATCAGTATCAAAAGGTGCGGCGTTCTGCGTTTGTCCTTTATATTTACTATATATTTTTCTAATTAGTTCATCCTGCTCATCGGTAAGAACCATTTTAAATATTTCATCTCTTTTCATAAATGAAAACAAAAGCCTAACGCCACTTAGCCCATTGTGCTGCATCTCGTTTCTTTTACTCCATTGATCTCTGTTAAATCTGTCAGGTACAAGAGCCGGGAGATTAGTATAATCATCCGCTAAAACTTTATTGTTGTGAATGATAAAATTATTTTTAATATCCCACTCATAATTATCTAAAATGAAATCCCTCTTATCTATCGTATAAAAGGGAGTATTGCAGCGTGAATAATCCGCAATAATTCCGTTATGTTTACAAAAAGTAAAGAACAGTCCCTCTGCAATTTTTCCTTTAGCAATGTTTTTAATTCTATCTGTAATGTTTATTAAATTCATTCTGTTGACGGTGAATGGAAATGAAAGTATAGCATACTCTACCGCATCGGTTACTACTTTATCATATTCATTCCGATGAATCGTGTTAACTATTATTATTTCGTTTTCATTCATTAGTAAAAATAAAGCTGCTAAAAAATTGGATCTTATATTTGTAAATTAAAATTATATAATCAAAAATCCTTCTGTAAATTTATTAGTTTTTACGAATTCAAATATTAATTCAAAACATTAGTTATCTTTTCTTCTATAATCACCCGAAAAACTCATAGAACGGTAAAATTGAAATGTTTTATTTTTATACATAAGGTAATATATTCCGATAAACTGATACATTCTGTTACGCTTATATTCGCAATCGTTGTACTACGCTAATTTCTTATAAAATCATAGTTTATACGGTTTTTTAATCACTTTTTAAGGTATATAATTGTATTGATTCAACAATTAGAAGCGTAAATATTTTTTGGCATAATCTTCGTTTAAGATATTCATCAACCATCAGAGAGGCTGGTATGAATATTAATTCTACCTTTTCAAGCGGTGATAGCCGTAATAAACAGGAGGAGATTTTTCTTTTAGAACTTAGAAATCAAAATTGGCTGTCGGTTTTAATATCGATGGTTTTGGGTGAGGAAATCTTTCTATCACTTCAATAAAAAACTAAATTAAATTTTTTGTTGCAGTTACGGGGTAATAAATTATAGTGTTCAAGTTAATTAAAATCAGATCATTGCTTAAACATTTCAATTAGGATATGGCTATACCTTTAAGAGACAAAAGCAACTACCTGAGAGGACTTTTAATTCTTGCGAGAAAAGATAATTGCATTTCTGATAGTGATAAAGCAATTATAATTAAAGCCGCCGAATGGTTGGGATTTTCATCAGATTTTTGTAATGAAATTCTAAAAACACTTCTCGAAAACGAATTCATCGAAAGCGAACCCGTTAAATTTATGAATCATACCGTAGCTCAATCTTTCATCTCGGATGGATTAAAATTAGTTTGCAGCAATAAATTAACCGGGGATGTTGAATTACTATGGTTAAGAAAAACTGCCGAGATAAATTATATAAGTCAAGATTGGTGCGATATGGAATTGGCACACTGCCAATGTTATATAAGAAGCACAATTCCAACTCAGTTAACGCTATACTCGATTATGTAAAACCGCATTTTAACCCTTCTAAACATTATGAAATTGTTTAAGTTTCGAACTGCAGCAGTATGATCGGTAATATGTAAGTAATGTACGACAGATTAACAAACTGTTGTGTTAAATTAAGTACCCCCTTATAATTCAATTCAAATAAAGATTAACATCAAAAATCAAAAATCGTTGAGGGTGTTCATTGTTCAATTTGTTTTTGCAGGCAGGTTCGCAGGACACTGTTCTACGCCACGTAATTTTTGTATGGGATAAGCATATAACACGCGCAAGCAAGCGTAATCGCTTACTGTAAGTCCCCTTGCCTAAGGGGACTTATGGATGGATAAAATGCAATAGATGAATAAAACGCCATTTATATAAAGATTAACATTTCAAATCAAAAATCGTTAATGCGTGTTCATTATTCAATTCGCTGTTGCAGGCAAGGTTCGCCCGGGATAACAACTCAAAAGCATTTGCTTTTTAGAAGGAACTCATATTTTAATTGAAATATATCTTCAGGTTGACTGATTATTAAACGGAATTTCTTTAATTTTTGATTTATAATATTCTTTTAAACGATAGAGGATAAAATGAAAAAAGTTGTAATTACAGCGGCAAGAAGGACACCGGTTGGATCTTTTAACGGGGCGCTTGCTGGTCTGAGTGCAGGAAAATTAGGCAGTATTGCCATTAAGGCAGTAATTGAAGATTCTAAAATTGATGCGAGTGCTGTTAATGAAGTTATAATGGGTAATGTTTTAACAGCAGGACAGGGGCAGGCACCGGCAAGGCAGGCAGCACTGTTTGCAGGACTTCCGGAAAAAACAGAATGTCTTACCATAAATAAAATGTGTGGCAGCGGACTTAAAGCTGTAATGCTTGCTCAACAGGCAATCTTAACCGGAGATGCCGATATTATTATTGCAGGCGGGCAGGAAAGTATGAGTAACGCACCATACCTGTTAGATAAAGCAAGAAACGGATACCGGTTAGGTAACGGCGTCATAGTCGATTCGATGATTAAAGACGGTCTCTGGGATGTTTATAACGATATACATATGGGCAGTTGTGCCGAATCCTGTGCAAGAGATTTCAGTTTTACAAGAGAACAACTCGATCAGTTCACAATAACTTCTTACAAGCGTGCGCTCAAAGCACAGGAAGAAGGTAAATTTGATGATGAGATAGTTAAAGTTCCGGTCAAATCAAGAAAAGAAGAAATTATTGTAGAT
>BDSV01000060.1 GCA_002898075.1 bacterium BMS3Abin03 | reverse complement strand
CTTATACCTTGCAATTATATCAACTTCGAACCCTCCTACCCTGGACGGCTCCGGCAGGTATGTACCGTACTTCCTGAATACGGTCATATAACCTCTTTTCCAGAATTGCTCGATAAGCAAATCTACTTTTTCCCTGGCATCGTCGTTCATCATACCAATTCCTTTCTTTAAGAAGCTTGCGGAATTATTGGAATTATTGGCGAAAACCTGAAATTGTTTAACACACGTATGTTTGCAATCTTTTCATATTCAAATTTTCTTATTTCGTTCGTTCTTTTTACCCTGCCGTAAATTACTTTTTTGCCCGTTCCTTCCATTGTAATATAATAAGGTTCGAGATAGACTTCCGTTAAACCGTAAAGGAATCTTAGATTGCTTCTGTTCCTTATTGCATTCAAGAAAATTGCCGTCTTCATTTTACCTCCTTCATTAGTTTAGCCATCTAACAACGCCTTTAACTTTACCGATAATTGAAAAGCTGTTTTTATCGGTAACAGTTATCGGCAAATAGCTATTGTTTTCCGGGAATAAAATTATTTCTTTGTCTTTTATCTCAAGAGTTTTTACCGTTACCTCATCATCGAGCATAGCAACGATGATATCCCCGCTTTTACCCTTATCATTCGGGGATACGATTACAAGATCACCTTCAAAAATTCCTGCGTTTATCATACTATCTCCGCGCACTTTTAATGCAAAAGCATCTTCTGCTTTTTTAATAAACGAAGGATCGATTATAATTGAACCTTCGATATTTTCCATTGCGAGAATCGGTGAACCTGCAGCAACTCTTCCGACAATCGGTATTTTACTGAAGAATTCATTTTTAACAGATTCGGGTGCATCTGTTTTAAAATCATCCTGAATTACTGCAATACCTCTGCTTGCATTACTCTCAACCCTGATGTAGCCCTTTTTCTCAAGCGCATCCAAATGCCTTTTTACACCAAATGTTGAAGAAATTTGAAATCTCTTGCCGATTTCTCTTAAAGTTGGCGGAAATCCGTTTTCTCTTAGGAACTGCCCGATAAATAATAAAATTTCTTCTTGTCTGTCAGTAAGTTGTTTTTTCATAGTAGTGCTCAATTGTTCACTACAAATATAGTGAACAAATGAACACTTGTCAACAAAAAAATTATGGATGATGAATTTTTATGACTTAGCGGGTTAAATAATCACTTTGATTGAAACGATGGGTTGGATCGAGCAGCTTAAAAATTTTTCTTCCAATCATATAATTACCATAGATCCCATTGAATAATTCTTCGCCGGGTCCTTTGGCAAATACCGGAACAAATCCTCCCGTATGATGGTTGTCAACAAATTTAATTATCATATTACTACCGTCATAATTTCCTGCGGTTATTGCAAGCCCCCCGGTTTCATGGTCTGCAGTAACCAGAACAAGCGTATTGCCGTCTTTTTCGGCGAAGCGTAAGGCAGAAGAAATGGCTGTAGCAAAATCTTTCAACTCCGACAGAGCGTAGCCGGCATCGTTATTGTGCCCTGCCCAGTCTATTTGCGAACCTTCAACCATTAAAACAAAACCGATGCTATTATTGCTCAATTGTTTTAGTGCTGTATCGGTGAGTTGTCCTAATGAGTAATTCCGTTCGGAAGCTTTGGGCAAACCGGAATCGGAAAGTATTCCGTAAAATTTATTATAAGCTTCAACTTCCGGAAGATCATCGAAGGAAAAATAGAATTTATAACCTTTTGTCCGGAGTTCGCTAATAATATTTCTTTTGTCCGGACGGATACCGCCATCATTATCAGGCAAAAAGTATTTCTTCCCCCCGCCTATTATTATATCAACTTTGCTGTCGAGCAGTTTTTCAATCATCTTTTCTTTGTTGTAACGGCTCGGGTCGTGAACAAGGAAAGCCATGGGAGTGGCGCCGGAAATTTCATCGGTAACAACCACTCCCGTTGAAAGCCCAAGTTTTTTTGATTGTTCAAATATTGAGTAAAGAGGCTGAAGAGATGTATCTACCGCGATAAATGTTTTCCTCGTCCGGTAACCGGTTGCAATTGTTGTTGCCCCTTGTGCCGAATCCGTAATCAAGCTATCAATGGTTTTTGTGATCGATAAACCGATTGTTTTAAAATCCCTGAATGGACTATCTGCATCCTGCAGAACATTAGCAGCCACATAATTCAACCCCATTCCATCTCCGATAAGCAGAATAATATTTTGGGGTTTACGGAAATCCTGGGCAAATACTAAAACCGATAAACAAACAACAAAGAGTAATTGCCTGAAAATACGGCTCAACTAACAACCACCTCTTTTTTCTCAACATGTGTCAGCCAGTTATGCGTATCTTCTTTTAAACCGTATTGAATCGAGGTGATTTCGTCAAACAACTTTAATGCAAGTTCGCCCGGCTCACCGTTATTGATAGCCATTTTTTTGTTTTTATAAGTCAGCCAGCCAACCGATGAAATAACCGCAGCAGTGCCGCATCCGAACACGCCGGCAAGGTCTCCCGCATCAAATCTTTCAACTACTTCATCAACAGTAATTTCCCTTTCAACAATATTCATATTCCATTCCTGTAAAAGCTGGATAACAGTTTTGCGGGTAATTCCCGGTAAGATGCTCCCGTTTAATTTTGGTGTTACAACCTCATCTTTAAATTTTATAAAGATATTCATTGTACCGACTTCTTCAATATATTTCTGTTCAACACCGTCAAGCCACAACACCTGTGTATAACCTTGTTTCAGCGCCTGCTCACCGGCGAGAAGGCTGGCAGCATAATTAGCCGGGGTTTTACATTCTCCCAAGCCCTTTCTAACTGCACGAACATATTCATCCTGAATTAGTATCTTTATCGGTTTAAACCCTTCGGGATAATATGCACCTACAGGTGAAAGCAGGATAATCAGCTTATAAGATTTGGAAGGATTTACCCCCAGAAAAGGATCGGCACCGTAAATAAAAGGTCTGATGTAAAGCGATTCCATTTCTTTTGTAGGGATCCAGTCTCTTTCGATATTTACCAATTCCTTTAAAGCATCAAGCATAAATTTTTCGTCTACTTCAGGAATACACATCCGGCGGGCAGAGTTATTCATTCTTTTAAAGTATTGATCGGGTCTGAAAATTATCACTTCGTCATTAGCCGTTTTATATGCTTTCATCCCCTCGAAAATTGCCTGCCCATAGTGGATGAACATTGTTGCAGGATGTATCGGTAAGTCTTCTAAAGGTTTTATTATTGGATTGTGCCAACCTTTACCTTCATTATAATCCATCATAAATATATGGTTGGTAAATATTTTTCCGAATCCCAGGTCGTCCGGGAAGGAAATGTTGCTTTTAGTTTCATTAAGTTGAAAAGTAATAGGTTCCATAATTCAGCTCGTTAAAATTTTAAGATATAGTTACATATTTAAGTAATTTTTATAATAATTTAAAATTAACCCCCTCGAATTGATGTAAAAACCACTTAAGGTTCAAATCAATCTGTAAGGTTTACTATTATTAGAATATAAGCATCCAAAGGAAATAATCCAAAATAAGAATTAAAGCAGCAGACATAACAAACGATTTTATTGTTGCCTGCCCTACTCCTTCTGCTCCGCCCTTAGTATGAAATCCTATATGGCAGCCCAAAAGAGCAGTTATTCCGCCAAATGTAACGGTTTTTATCAGACCGGCAGTAAAATCAGAAAAGACGAAAAATTTTTTCACAGAGAGAAAAAACACCGAATAGGAAACACCCATAAAATGATTAGAGACAAAAAATGCGCCCGCAACAGATATTGCATTTGCAAAAACAACTAATACCGGCATCATAATTATCGAGGCAACAACTCTGGGCATCGCCAGAAAACGAACGGGCGGAATGCCCATAATTTCTAATGCATCTAATTGTTCGGTTACTTTCATCGTACCAAGTTCAGCGGCAATAGATGCCCCTACCCTGCCGGCAATTACTATACCGGTAAGTACCGGTCCAAGTTCTGTAATAATTGCACGGCTTGTTGTTCCGCCCAATATAGACATAGGCGCTAAACCTTTCAATTGGTAAGCTGCCTGCCAGGCGGCAACAGCCCCGGTAAAAACAGCAATTATCAACACTAAGGGTAATGAATCTACACCTATATGCTCCATCTGATAAAGAAGGCTCTTCCTGGTTTTCGGTATGTATCTCAGACTTTTTATAATCCCCCCGAACAAGGATGATACTTGTCCGAATTCCGCCAAAAAAAGTAAGGTTTTTCGACCGATTATTTCAAAAAATTTTATCATTTGAACAATTAATTGATTTTAATTGCTTATAATTTAATAAAATTACAGTTAATAAGAGTAATAAGTTTTATTATAATTCAAAGTATCGGAATGTATACTTTTTACAAATTGGTTTTCGGATTTTGGTTTTATTATAAACTCACCTTTATCCTCTTTTCCCGCAAAAGTCGCATAGGCATCAACTTAAGGAATATTTCCTAAAAGATGAATGAGAAAAAGTTCAATTTTATTGAATTGCCACGACCTTAAGAGTTTGTGTGAATAATAACAAACTCACCCCCGAAATAAATTCGGGGCAAGCTCTA
>BDSV01000059.1 GCA_002898075.1 bacterium BMS3Abin03 | reverse complement strand
CTCCGGTGAGATTTTAATAAATGATAGTAACAACTTAAACTAAATATAACGATCTTTAATGACTAAAATTATTTCTTAAAGATAGAAATATCATCTTTTTTATAAAGTAAATTAAAGATATTAAAATAAGTTCACTTAAAATATTGTATAATAATTCTCCTTTAAAAAGGGATAATTCTTTTGAAAAAAAAACTATGCTTCCGGTTTCATCTGCGGAAATAGAATAACATCACGTATTGATGACTGATTTGTGAAAAGCATAACCAATCGATCGATTCCTATCCCGAGTCCGGCTGTGGGCGGCATACCGTATTGAATCGCTCTAAGGAAATCCTCATCGACCTGGTGTGCTTCTTCATCTCCCGCCTCTTTCAATTTCACCTGTTCTTCAAAACGTTTTCTTTGATCGACCGGATCGTTCAACTCCGAAAAAGCGTTACATATTTCTCTCCCTGCAACGTACGTTTCAAATCGTTCGACAACTCCTTCTTTAGAACGGTGTCTTTTTGCAAGCGGAGAAAGCAGCAACGGGTAGTCAATAACAAACGTAGGTTGAATTAAACCCGGTTCAACTGTTTCACTGAAAATTTCATCTATCAGTTTTGCCCTTCCTTTAGCGGCTCCTAAATCTATGCCAAGATTCTTTGCAAGCCCTTTCATTTCATCATCCGAACATGTAATTACATTTATCCCGGTTTTGTCTTCGATAGCTTCCACAAAAGAAATTCTTTTCCAAGGAGATTTGAAATTTATTTGACTGCTTTCATAAACAAATTCCAATGTGCCGAATACTTCAGAAGCAATTTTTGTAATTAGAAGCTCTACAAAGTTCATCATCCACTCATAATCTTTGTACGGTACGTAAAGCTCCATCATGGTAAACTCGGGATTATGCGAACGATCCATTCCTTCATTTCTAAAATCCTTAGAGATTTCGTAAACACCGTTAAAGCCGCCTACAATTAATCTTTTCAGATAAAGTTCATCTGCAATTCTTAAATACAGGTCGATATCCAAACTATTATGGTGGGTTATGAAAGGGCGTGCTGCTGCCCCGCCATATAACGGCTGTAAAATCGGCGTTTCCACTTCAAGATACCCCTGCTCATCGAGATACTTTCTCATTGCGGTGATAATCCGGCTTCGCTTCTTGAATATTTCTTTCACATCCGGATTTACTATCAAATCGACATAACGCTGGCGGTAGCGCAATTCTTTATCGACAAATTGATCATAGATAACTTTATTACCCTGCTCGTCTGTTGCTTCTTTTGCGATTGGTAACGGCAGCAATGATTTGGAAAGCAGTTTGAGTGAACTGACGTGAACGGATATTTCCCCGGTTTTGGTTTTAAAAACATATCCTTCAACACCAACAATATCGCCTATATCCATCAGCTTAAAAGCAGCATACTGATCTCCGATTTCATCTTTCCTTAAATAAATCTGAATCCTTCCTTTATCATCCATTATATGTGCGAAGGAAGCTTT
This sequence comes from bacterium BMS3Abin03, assembly GCA_002898075.1. Lineage (GTDB taxonomy): Bacteria > Bacteroidota > Ignavibacteria > Ignavibacteriales > Ignavibacteriaceae > BMS3ABIN03. The sequence continues at coordinate 11,276 of BDSV01000059.1, read as the reverse complement.
ACCCATTCTGCGAATAGCCATTATTCTGCCGGCTATTTTTACGTTTCGTTTTTCTTCTTCTTTATAATTCTGTTTAATATCTTCGGAATATGAATCGACATCGAACGAATAGGCATAAGTTTCAACACCTTTCTCATTCAATTCTTTTAATTCTTCAAATCTTCTTTTAATTAATTCGTTAACTTCATTTGGATTCGTATCCACTAATTCCTCCGTGAGTGATTTTTAATCGAATGTGACCTGACAATTTCAAGTATCTCATTTTCATTTAATATTCGGTATTTGCCTAACGGAATATCGGAAACAACCCCGGCAAAGCTGTGCCGGTTTAGAGATTTTATATCATATTTTAGCGCACCGAACATTTTTTTAACAAAGTGATTTCTGCCTTCGATGCATTCAACTTCCACAAATTTCCTGTCGTTTTTTTTTGGAAATCTTACATTAGTAAATTTCCCTTTCTTCCTGTCAATTAACAAACCCGATAATAGTTTAAGTCTGTCTTTTTCTTCTAATCCTTTATTTAGTTTAACCTGATAGATTCTTACAATCTTGTTCTTCGGATGTGTCAACAAATTAGAAAAATCCCCGTCGTTAGTTAAAAATAAAACACCGGTCGTATTGTAATCTAGCCGTCCGACCGGAAATATTTTTTCTTTGGTATTAATTAAATCGACCACGGTTTTTCTGTTTTTTTCATCATTAGTCGAGCTAATTACTCTTTTAGGTTTATTCAAAAGGATATAAATATTTCTTTTGGGACGGATAATTTCCCCGTCGACTTTTACTATATCTTTATCGGGGTTTATCGTATAGCTTAACGAGTTAACGATTTTCTCATTAACCGAAACGCGCCCCTGATTAATAAATTCTTCGGCTTTACGGCGCGAAGCGAGTCCGCATTCGGCAATAAATTTATTTATTCTCTTCAGCATTTTCTACGTTTTGTTCCTTATCAGCTTCTTCTTCAAGTGCGTTCATTAAAATTTTTCTTTTTTGTTCTATGAAATCATCATCGTTCATTATCTCTTCAATTTCTCTCGGTTTAGGCAGGTCGGATAAATTATTTAAACCGAAATATTTTAGGAATTCGCCGGTGGTTCCGTACAGCAGCGGTCTTCCTATTGTTTCCGCCCTGCCTCTGATACTAATCAGACTTTTCTCGAGTAAAGAATTTATTATATGATCGGAGTTCACTCCCCTGATTGTTTCAACTTCCGGTTTTGTAATCGGCTGCTTGTATGCAATAATAGAAAGGGTTTCCAACGCTGCCTGACTCAACCTTCTCTTAGTTTTTTCAGATGAGAGATACCCGACATACTTAGCGTATTCTTCTTTTGTTGCATACAGAAAACCGTTTGCTATTTTCAAAATCCTGAAAGCCAAATTATTTTCTTTGTATTTGCTGTTCAAGTTTTCTACGGCTTTTTCAACGTCAGGAACGGTTATTTCTATATCTTCCCCGTCAATTCCTTTTATCGCCTTAACAATGTCCTGGGCCGAAATTGAATCGTCTGAAGAAAATATTAAAGCTTCAATTATCGAACTGTAAATCCTGTCCATTCTCTATCCTGTATAAAACAAAATCATTGAAACCGGGAGATTCTTTTATTCCTACACGACCGAATTTAACAAGCTCGAGCAGTGCAACAAAAGTAATAACAATTCTTATTTTTTCTCTCATCTTGTCGATAAGAGTAAGAAAATGAATCTCCGGCTTATTTTCAAATTTTGAGTAGATATATTCAATCTGCTCTTCAATAGAAATATTTATTTTGCGTATTTGATGTACCGGTTCTTCTTTAATTCCCTCAAGAATTTTCCTGAAAGTTTTTGCCAGATCGAAAACGGAAACATTTTTCAGAAGTATTTCATATTCCGGCGGAACAACTTTATTATCCGCTTCAAAATTTCCCCTGAATTTTAGTTTCCTCTGATTCGATTCAAAAAACGAGAGCTCTTCCGACATCTCCTTATATCTTTTATATTCAAGCAGTGCCTGCACAAGCTCTGTTCTCGGATCAATTTCATCTCCTTTTTCATCTACTTCTCTCGGCAATAACATCCGGGCTTTAATCTGCATCAATGTGGAAGCCATCAGAATAAAATCGCCGGCAATTTCAAGATCGAGTATCTTTATTAAATTTACGTATTCTAAAAATTCTTTAGTAATTGTGGAAATCGGAATATCGTAAATATTTAATTCGTCTCTCCGTATAAAAAAAAGCAGCAGGTCGAGCGGACCTTCAAACTGTTCTAATTTAATCTTATACACTGCTAACCTAATTTCATTTTTTCTCTTACCTCTATCATCGTCTTTTGTGCATCTACCCTGGCGCGTGTTTCACCGTCGTTCAAAATATCTTTCACTTCATCAAGATGCTTTTCATAATAATTTCTTTTTTCAATAATCGGCTGAAGTAAAGCGGAGATATTTGAAGCACAATTCATCTTGCAATCAACACAGCCCAGCGCGCCCGATTTGCAGTTAGCTTCAATATCCGGCACTTCTTCCGGGTTGAATTTTTTATGATATGAAAATATAAGACAAACTTCCGGTCTTCCCGGATCACCTTTTCTTATTTTTTGCGGATCAGTAACTGCTTTTTTTAGTTTTGCCTTAACAGTATCAGAATCGTCAGAGAGCAGGATAGTATTATTTAGTGACTTACTCATTTTAGCATTACCATCGAGACCGGGTAAACGGGCAAATTTTGTTAGCAATGGTTCCGGCTCGGGAAAAACTTTTCCGTAATGATTATTAAACCGGCGTGCTATTTCTCTCGATATTTCAACATGCGGTACCTGGTCTTCACCAACGGGTACAAAGTTACCTTTGTATAAAAGAATATCGGCAGTCTGCAATACGGGATAACCCAGGTGTCCGTATATCACATGTTCAATATGCAAATCTCTCATCTGGTCTTTCAGCGTCGGATTCCGTTCCAATCTGTTAACCGTAATTAACATGCTTAAAATAAGATGAAGCTCGGTATGCTCCTTTATTTGCGATTGCCTGAACATCGGGCTTTTAACCGGGTCTAATCCCGTAGATAACCAATCAATCAGCATCTCGATAGAGTTTTGATAAATATCATCTGTATTGAGGTCGGTGGTTAAAACATGATAGTCCGCAATCAAATGAAAACTTTGATAATCGTCCTGAAGTTTTATCCAGTTTTCAAGAGCACCAACGTAATGCCCGATGTGTAATTTGCCTGTGGGACGCATTCCGCTTAAGATTCGTTTTTTCTGCATACTAATAATTAATTAATTTTAACTTATTCTTTTTTTCAATTTAAAGGATTAAAAATAATATCTACACAAAATAAATATTTTACATAATAACAGAAGCAAAAATAAAATGGATTACAAGTAATAAAAATCACTAAAGATATTAGAGAAACTCATCCCCCTAAAATTCCCCCCTCTCTTGCCAAGAAAACGGGGACAGGGGATTGAGTTCAAAGATTTAGTAAAATGTTCAACTAATATTAAATAATAAATATTTACCAAAAAATAATTTGGACAGCAGTGTTAAAAATAACAATAATGGAACTATTTTTCTGAAAAGAGATAAAAGAAAATCAGATTATGAAAGATACAAATAAGGTTTCCATTTTTCGTCAATCCTGCCGACAACATTTTTAATAAACATAATATGGCTTGGTTTAAATGGTCTTCGCAGCATCGGCATATCAGCTTCTTCGGGAGTGCGGTCTCCCTTTTTATTGTTGCAAATAGTACAGGCGCTAACCAAATTTTCCCAGGTATCGGTGCCGCCCCGCGCTTTGGGAACAATGTGGTCGATAGTTAAAGGTAAGTCGCTTCTGCCGCAGTAGGCGCATTTATAGGAATCCCTTCTAAGAATATTCTTCCGTGTAAGCACAACTCTTTTATACGGAACTTTAACATATCTGCTTAACCTAATTACACTGGGCCAGGGATATTGAATACTTATAGAACGAACTTTTTTATTATCATCATTAAGTATTATCTCGGCTTTACCAAGGTAGAGCAATATTACCGCTTTTCTAATATTGCAAACAGTAAGTGGCTCATAGCTCTGATTAAGTATCAGAACCTTAGCATTTAATCTTCCATTTGTTCTTTTGGCAGGTTCGAAATCTTACCCTCCGTTCTGAGATTGCCTCTTTTTAATTAAAAAATAACCTTTCAACATTATTCTTATTCCTAATAACAACAAGCTAATAATGAGTAAAGGAACATACCAGCTTGTTGGAACAAGTTTGAAAAATACTAAAATCAAAAATACTAAAATTAAAATTATTGATGCATAATCGAATATTTTATAAAGTCTTACCAATTTTTTGCTTTTTAATAAGGATTAAAATTTTAGCTTTTTAAACTAATAATCAATTCATTTATAAACAATAAATTTTGGAATGCACAAATAGGGTAAAAAAGGATGAATCATTTTAGGATTGAACGGATTATTTTTTTTGATAGATAATCGCTACACAAGTTACATAATTATTAGAGTGGCTCATTGATATCTTAAGCTCTTTATCGTTGGAAAGAAATGTTTTTACTTTATCGCTAAGGTTTGCTTTCGGCATTCCGGAAGTTTCATTGATAATTTCCATATCCTGCCAGCTTACGCCTTTTTGCCATCCGCTCATTAACGCCTTAAATATTGCTTCCTTTGCGGCAAACCGTGCTGCAAGATGCTGATATTTGTTACTCTTACTAAGGCAATATTCAATTTCATTTTTAGTATAAATTTTGGATAGAAATCTTTCCCCGTACTTTTCCACACTTTTCTTTATCCTTTCAATTTCTATTATATCAATACCAAGCCCTATAACCATTGTGCAGCTTTCATCTAAAAAATATATGCGTCTATTTTAATACCATTTACTTTCAACTGTTCAAGAATGATTTTAGTTAATTTTCTCATCCTCTTTAGTGAATTCGTAAAATCCACAGTCAGTGAATCATTATACAGCAATTTCCCGAGGTTATTATTTCCGCTCAGTGTTTCGTCCGTCAGATAGTTAATTTTAAATATTAACGAATCGGAAGCTAAAACCACAGAATTAAGATTAACAATCGTTTCTTTAATTACATCCTTATTTTCCTGGAAAAATTCGTTTGTACTTTCAGTCAAATCGGCGGTGTTCCCGGTAATTCTTTTCACATCTTCCTGATTTTCTATAAGCATTGTATTCAACCCGCTGCTAAGTAAGTTTAAGTTCTTAATCGAGCCTTTTAAGTTACTCATAACTTGTTCATCACCGATAAAGTTATTCAATGTCGATAGGGTTGCTCTGAGATCTTTTACCATTGAAGTTATATCGACATCGAGAGAACCTATAATTTTCATAACACTGGTCAGGTCGGGCTGGAACCTGCCTCGATGTAATTTAGTGAGGTCTAATGGTTTCGATGAATGACCCGGTTCGATCTCAATCTTCTTGTCACCCATAAGGTCGACTGTAGCAAGCCAGAACTTAGCATCATCACGTAAATCGACATCCGTATCCAGGGATAAACTAACAATAATCATATTTTTTTCCAGGGAAATATCCTTTACAAAACCTTTTTTCAAACCCTTAACCGTAACCACATCGCTAATTTCAAGCCCGCTTACATTATCAAAATTTAACCTCACATCTATGTCTGAAGTAGTAATTATTAAATTCTTTGCCCATACCATGATCCATAGGAAAACTATAAGGGAAAAGATTGTGGTTATCCCAACTTTTATTTCGGTTTTTCTTTCACTTTTCATTTCTGAATTAATTCCTCAATTTCTTTCAGTTCCGATTGCTCAATTAAACTGTCTTCAAATGCTTTCTCAATAAGTTTTGAAATATCATCAGACTTTTCACCGGACAAAATTTCATCTGAATTCTTTCCATTAAAATAAAAAAGCAGCAATGATTTTAAAGAATCCTTTTCCGGCGTATTTTTAATATACCTAAATTTTTCTTTCCAATTATCTTCGTTCATCAAATTAATTAGTTTCTTACCCGGATTCGATATAAACTCACTAATTTTATTTTCAATAATGTACAAAGCCGATGCAAGAAAAATAGTAAAAATTATTATGGATTTTATGAAGCAGCTTTTTTTCAACTCTTGTTTTCTTTTTCAATTATAACTTTCTTTATCCTCTTACCTAAAACTTCTTTAACCGTAAATTTAAAATTCTTTTTCTTAAAATTATATCCATCTTTCGGAATTGAACCGGCGGTCTTTAATATAAACCCACCTATTGTTTCAAATCCTTCTTCTTCGCTGATAATAGATCCTCCTAAAATATCATTAACTTCATCAATCGAAACTTTACCGAGAACGATGTATTCATTGTCTGATATTTTTTTAACCGGGTCTTCCTCTTTATCATATTCGTCCCAAATTTCTCCGACTACCTCTTCAATTATATCTTCCAGGGTTACCAGCCCGGCAGTACCGCCATATTCATCAACAACAATAGCAATATGCATTTTTTTAGTTTGAAACTCCCGGAGCAGTTCGCTGATATGTTTACTTTTAGGAACAAAGATAGGTTTTCTCGTTAAAGCTTCTAAAGAAAAACTTTTTTTTTCATTCCCGTTATTCAGGTATGATAATATGTCTTTTGCATAGATTATTCCAACTATTTCATCGAGGTTTTCTTTGTACAGCGGAAATCTGCTGTGACCGGTTTCATTTATGCGTGATACTACATCCTCAAAATTTGCATCGCTTGAAATTGCCTTAATATCGACCCGTGGAGTCATTATTTCACCGGTCTGTATTTTTCTGAAAGTAACTATGCTCTGAATTAGCTCCTGCTCTTCCAGATCTAATTTACCTTTTTCGTGACTGTACTCCGTAAGCTCGGTGATTTCATCTTTGGTTAATACAGTTTTCGATTTATCAATTTTTATTTTCGAGAATGAAATTTTTATCAGTTCGGTTATAGTTTCTGCAACAGGGTACACAATTACATTCGTCCAGTAGATAGGAATTGCTATTCGTTTTACAAATTTATAAGGATTTTTTGACGCATATACTTTCGGTACTAACTCACCAAAAAGAAGGATTAGGAGTGTAAGCAATATTATTTGAACAGCAATAGCAATCTCGTTACTTATTTCAAGCTTTGGGGCTAAATTCAAAGCGATAGAAACTGCTGTAATAGAAGCGGCTACGTTAACAATCGTATTTCCAATTAAAATAGTTACAAGCAACCTCCTCGGTTGATTCAGAAGGTTATTAACGTAACCGGAGATTAATTTATTTTTAGAAAATTGCTTTTTGAATTTTTCTTTACGAATAGAAAACAGCGCTACTTCCGATCCGGAAAAAAATGCTGATAATAACACAAAAATAAATAATGCGAAAAGTTTAACTGACCAATTTATTTCCAAAAAGCATTATGCCCAATATGTGAAACAATATTTAGAACGGAAGATCTTCGTTATTTTCAACTTTCGGCGGCTCTGCCGGTTCAGCAACGGTATTAGCTTTTGTTGAAACATCTGCAGTGCCTTCGAGCGGAATAAGTCTTTCTGCAATTATATCAACGGCAATTCTTTTATTACCATCTTTGTCGTTGTATTCTCTTTTCGAAATTCTTCCCTCGATAAAAAATTTCTTTCCCTTTTTCAAGTTATCTTTAAAGAAATCCGAAAGATTAAATGCGGTTATATTATGCCATGTTGTTTCGTTCTGCCAATTCCCCTCTTTATCTTTATAACTACGTGTAGTTGCGAGACTGAAATTTGTAACTGAAACATTATTTGTAGTAAATCTGGATTCCGCATCCCTTCCAAGATTTCCGATTAACATAACTTTATTTAATGAAAAAGACATGACGCCCTCCAATTTAGTTAAAACTAATGAATTAAGATTCATCTTAATTTAATAATACTTTAGCAAAAAATCTATGAAAATCAAGTATTTTGTTCTTATCTGATTTTATGAGACATTCCAAAACTTATTATACTGTAAGTAAGAGTTTACTTATTACCAATATTCAGTTAATATCCGTTGTTTTAATTTGTATATATCATCTTTAACAAAATTTTTGTTTTTTATCTCAAGAAATAAAAGCGAAATAATATTTTGCAGTTCTTAAGATAAAATTGACCTGATTTTTAATCAGGACCTTAATCGGAATCTCATAAAAAATGAACAATGTCCAAAACAAACAATCAAAAACTGCATGCACAGAGCTTCAATAAACGGTTTGTTTTATTGTTTATTGTAAATTGCTATTTGATTAGAAATTAGAATAATGCATTAGTTTCTGTATATCGGCAGGGGTAATATAATTTCTCGATTTGCGGTTTACCGCGATAGGATAATATTAACTTTTAACTCTATTCGGCAATAATTTCAATTTTCTTTTAATCAGCGGTAAATAAAACATTATATTAGTTAATACTTGATATAGATACATTATTGTTATATAGGACATAATATGTATATCTGTAACGTTATTAGAGAAACGTACAGAATAATATACACTGCAAAACATTTTTACAATCTCATATATCCTTTGCATAATATTTGAGGATGTAAATATACTTTTTAAACAGTTTTAACAGTTGTTAGGAAATTTTAATGAATACCGGTCAAATGTTACTTACACTTGGAGCATTAGTATTATTCTCTCTTCTGGTACTACGCGTAAACTCGAGTCAATTATCTACCCAGGAAACAATGCAAAATTCCAAATTTGGAATACTTGCGGTATCAGTAGCTTCATCATTTATTGAAGCAGCATCAGAAAAAGCATTTGACGAAAAAAGTATCGATGATTTTATTACTTCTCTCAGCGCGCTCACTTCAAAAGGAAATTTCGGCATAGACAGTAATGAATACCCCGATAGTGCAGACACATTCGATGATTTTGATGATTATGATGGATATACTGAAACTGTAACTAATATGCCATCAGCAGTATTTAACGTTAGTTGTAATGTAGATTATGTTGATCCTGAAGGCGGTAGCTTTGTTACTTCAAACAAAACATGGCACAAACAATTAGTTGTAAAAGTTACAAGTCCCTCTATGTCCGATACAATTAAAATGACAAAAGTATTCAGTTATTGGAAATTTCCGTAGGAGTAATCAATGGGATTTAGCACAATATTAGATATTATCGGAGCAACTCTTATAGGGGGGCTTCTGTTATTGACAATGAACCGCCTGAACCAACGCGCATCGGAAACAAATATTATTTACGGCAGTGACAAAAATCTTCAATTAGAAGTAGTACAATTAGCAGATTTGATTGAAAACGATTTCAGAAAAATAGGTTATTGCGAAGACCCTGCAAAAATAAGTGATTCAACCAATATTATAATTTCTGCCGATACTTCCCAGATTAAATTTATCACCGATACCAACAGAGATGGAAATTTGGATACTTTAGAATATTTTGTCAGCGATACTTCGGCTCTTTCAATGACTAAAAATCCAAGAGATAGAATATTATACAGAAAACATAATAGTGCGCAACCGATAAATATTAGTTCGGATATAACTTATTTTTATCTCCGTTACTTCGATGCACTTAACATCGAAATAAGTTCACCTGTACAAAATCCTAGAACAATTAACTATATGGAGATTTCATTTAAGGTTGAGGATTCTGAAGCTTATAATGAAGAATATTCAGAAGCGTATTGGCAGCAAGTAAGACTAACTTCAAGAAATTTAAGAAAAAGATAAAGAGGTAATATCATGGGAGGTAAAGTTTCATTACTATTAATGTTGGGGTTCAGTGCCATATTTGCATTAATGGCAAAGGACCTATTGAATTTTTCGAATACAGCATCGGAAAATTTTTATAATTATTACACAGGCACCAAAGCACATAACATTGCTGTTAGCGGCGCCAATATGGCTGCTAATAAGCTGTTTTTAAATAAATCCTGGACTGCCGGTTTTGATAATCTATCAATCGACAACGGTAACCTTAACGTAACTGTTGAAGCTTTTCAAACATATAAGCGAAGGATTTATTCTATCGGTACATACGATAAGATGTCGGATACCGTAATCGTTACGTTGGAGCCAAAGAATTTTGCTCAGTATGGTAACTTTTATGACGAGAATAATGCGTGGTGGGCAACCGGTGACACACTAAGAGGCCCGTTCCACACAAATGATTATCTTAAATGTTACGGTAAGCCGATATTCCTTGGTTATGCTACGACCAAAAAAGGTGTTAAGCTATATAATTCCAGGGCTCATCCGGAATTTAACGGAGGGCTTGAGAGCGGTGTATATGTCCCTCTCGAGTTCGATACATCCCTCATACGCATAGCAGCGTACGATAACGGTCATATATTTCGTGATACAACCGGCAGAAATAAAATTATTGATGTGAAATTAAAATTGAAGGATAACGGTAACATTGCATACAAGCTTAATATTAATCGTGCAGGATGGTCATCTGAAGTTACTGTACCCTTAAATACTTTAGCCCCGAACGGTGTAATTTATGTTGAAAAAGGAAATGTTTACGTGGAAGGTACTCTAAACGGACAACTCTCTATTGTTGCTACAAGAAAAGGCAGCAGCCAAGCCGGTAAGATACACATTACTGATGATATAAAATATAACCTGAATCCGAGGAGCAACCCTGAATCAACCGATATGTTAGGACTTATTGCAGAGCAGAATGTTCAATTAGACTTCGATGCATCGAGAGGCGATATTGATATTCAGGCATCTATATACTCGCAGAGAGATGGCTTGGTTATAGAAAATTATAGTAATTACCCCGGTGCGCACAATATGAATTTACTCGGCGGTATTATTGGTAAAAAATTAAGAGCAACCGCAAGATACGGATGGAACGGTCACGATTATTATGTAACTCATGGCTATAGTTACGTGCATACATTTGATGAACGGTTTTTTAATACTGTTCCTCCATTCTTTCCTAAAACTAAATATTTTAAGATAGTTTCCTGGTTAGAATAGAATTATTATAATTTGGGATGAATAAGGGGCTGAGTATTTTACCTGCTTAGCCCTTTTAAAATATTATTACAGATTATTTTTTTAATTCAACAACCCAGGCATCTTTAAACTCTTCCTGCTGCCTGAGCTTATCTCTTAATCTTTCAGCATCATAACGATTATCAAATTTGCGTTTCAATTGAACCGTATAAAGATCAACTTTGTCGCTGAAATCGACTACAATTTTTTCCGAAAGCTTATTTTCACTCATCCGGGCAAAATCATTAGCTCCCCTTCTCGAAGCGAATGCCCCTATTTGTATCAAATAATAGTAATCGCCGAGA
>BDSV01000058.1 GCA_002898075.1 bacterium BMS3Abin03 | reverse complement strand
AAGAAGAATTGCACGCGATATTGGTATCGATATCAACGAAGTAAAAGGCACGGGTCCCGGCGGCAGAATTTCTATGGATGATGTAAAAGCTTATTCGAAGAAGCTTCACCAGGAACGAAAAGCAGGCGGAGGATTCGGAATAAAACAGGAAGCTTTGCCCGACTTCGCAAAGTTTGGCGCAGTTGAAACAAAAAAAATGAACAGGATTCGTGAAGTAACAGCAACTCATTTAAGTTATGCGTGGGCAACAATTCCGCACGTTACACAGTTCGATAAAGCAGATATAACCCAACTTGAAAAATCGAGAAAAGAATTGAACAAAACGCTCCGGGAAAAAGGTGCTAAGCTTACGGTAACGGCAGTATTGTTAAAAATAATTGCGGCTGCTTTGAAAGAATTCCCTCAATTCAACAGCAGCATCGATATGGAAACAAAAGAGATCATTTACAAAAAATATTTTAATGTGGGCGTTGCTGTCGATACAGAGCGCGGATTGATGGTTCCTGTGATAAAAGATGTCGATAAAAAAAATCTTACCGAGCTGTCAATTGAATTAAACGAGCTGGCTTCGAAAGCACGGGAAAGAAAAATATCGCTCGAGGAATTACAGGGCGGATGTTTTACGATAACAAATCTCGGCGGAATCGGAGGTACATCTTTTACACCGGTTATTAATTCACCCGAAGTTGCCATACTCGGCGTATCGCGCGGAAATTACGAACCGGTTTACAACGGCTATGGAGTCTTTGAACCGCGGTTGATGCTTCCGTTATCTCTTTCATACGATCACAGGATAATTGACGGTGCAGATGCCGTAAGGTTTTTACGATGGGTAATTGAAGTGCTCGAGCAGCCGCTTAAAATGTTAACTTAATTAATGGCTAAATTATTTTATTGTTGAATTGTTTAAAAATAATAATTTAACAATAAAGCAATTGAACAATTTTTATATATAAAGTTAAAGCAAGAGATGTTAGATAAAATAAATTTAGTAGTAATAGGCGGCGGACCCGGCGGTTATGCCGCTGCGTTCTTAGCTGCCGATCTTGGTATGAATGTTACACTTGTTGATTTAGAAAAAAATCCTGGCGGAGTGTGTCTGTACCGCGGATGCATTCCTTCCAAAGCATTGCTGCATATTGCAAAATTAATTGGAGAGGCAGAAGAAGCAAAAAATTGGGGAATTGAATTTTCCAAACCGAAAATCGATCTCAACAAGTTAAGAGAATTTAAAACAAATGTGGTTAAAAAACTTACGGGTGGACTCGGTATTCTTTCCAAACAGCGAAAAATAAATTTTATCCGTGGTAAAGCGAGTTTTTTAAATTCATCTACAATTAAAATTGAAAAAGCAGGCGGCGGAGCAGAAGAGTTGAAGTTCGATAAAGCGATAATTGCCACGGGTTCGCGAATCGCATCGATCCCTTCTCTGGAAATTAAAAGCAAAAGACTGCTCAATTCAAAAACTGCGCTCGATCTTCCCGCAATTCCAAAAAGACTTTTGGTAATCGGGGGCGGATATATCGGCTTAGAGCTTGGCTCGGTTTACGATGCTTTGGGAAGCAAGGTATCGGTAGTTGAAATGTTAGACGGGCTTTTACCCGGTGCCGATAGGGACCTCGTTTCACATCTTTCTAAAAGAATTAAATCTAAGTTTGAAGATGTAATGCTAAAGTCTAAAGTTGTTGAAATGAAAGAAGTAAAAGAGGGAATAAAAGTTAAGATTGAAAATGAAAAAGACGAGGTGCAGGAAAATATTTACGAATATGTGTTGATGTCGATCGGCAGGAGACCGGACACGGGCGGATTGGGATTGGAAAACACAAACGTTGAAGTAAACGAAAGGGGATGGATTAAAGTTGATAACCGGATGAGAACGGATGATCCTGACATTTTTGCAATCGGCGATATTGTAGGTGAACCGATGCTTGCACATAAAGCCTCGCACGAGGGCAGAGTAGCCGCGGAAGTAATAGCGGGGCATAAAGTTATCTTCGAACCGAAAGCAATTCCTGCTGTTGTTTTCACCGATCCTGAAATTACGTGGGCTGGCTTAACCGAAAGAGAAGCAAAAGAGAAAAATATTGAAGTTAATGTTTCTAAATTTCCGTGGGCTGCTTCGGGCAGGGCAACAACTTTGGGTAGAAGTGATGGTGTTACAAAGCTATTGAGTGAACCGGGAACAGACAGGATTCTTGGTGTGGGAATTTGCGGTCCGGGCGCTGGCGAACTGATTGCAGAAGGTGTTCTTGCTATTGAAATGGCTGCCAATCTAACAGATTTAAAATTAACGATTCATCCGCATCCGACGTTATCGGAAACAATTATGGAAGCAGCGGAGGTTTTCTTCGGGCAGAGCACCCACCTTTACAGACCAAAGAGAAAATAGAAATTACATCAGCCACTCTATTTCCTCGAGCCAAACCTGGAGCGCTCCTTTATCGAGGTCGAGCATTTGTTTCTTCTTTATTACATCCGGATGAGGAACAAGTTCGTAAAGCTTATCATAAACAATTGCTCTTTGTCGTTTATCGACTCTCTGCAAAAGATTCCACAATGTTATGGTTTCATTATCGGTAGCAAGAGAGATAAGCGCATTTATACCTGCCTTATAGTGATTATCAAAGACAATCTTGTCGAGCAGTTCAACTAACTCTGGATTTGAATCGGTTTTGTACGGCAGCCCCGGTCCTTCCGAAGATAATATCTTCAGGGAATATCCACCGGGAAAGATAGCGCTTTTATCCCCGTCTTTTATATCAAGCCAGCCGGATAGAAGCGTGATGGTTGAGTTTCCGTAAGGATCAACATTAACAATATAGTTTGTGCCGAGATAAAAATCAGTAATAGTTCCTTCCGGTAATTGGATATCTAAAAATTCTTCGGCATTTTCAGTATTAATTTTAACTTTGCCCATACCTAATTTGGCAGTATATGAATTCCCGATTCTTTTTAAGTTTGTAGAGGGAAACAACTGAACAGTTCCGACTTTAGATATTTTAACCGATGCCTCTGAAGAACTATTCGTGCTTAATATTGCATCTCCCGTAAGCCCGGCGTTAACCGTGATAATTTTATTGTTAATTTCCGGCGTACCCGATTTTACCGAAACAATCCATTGCGGGGTGTAAGAATTAAAATAATAGAAAACAACCATTGCCAATGCAATTACAACAACAGGAATAATTATTTTTTTATTTAGCCCGCCCTTATGTTTTGGAGCAGCTTTATCTTCATCGCTTATAGCTTCATCTTTTTTCTTCTTTTTCTTCTTCTTTTCCCTCTTTTCATTATCCCCGGTTACTTTTTTTCCCTCTTTATCCTTTTCCTTTTGTTCCGCATCATATTCTTTTTCTTTTATTTCGTAAATCTTGTTGAAGGCAAATGTAAGTAACCCGGGATCGGGTTTAATTGTGCTGAAAATATTTTCGATTGCTTCTATTGCATTATCAATTGTTAGATCATCACCCGCTGCTTTTGATAAAATACTGATTGAATTAGTAATCCTGTTTTCAATATCTGTTTTACCCAATTGCATGAGTTTCGCTATTTTCTTTATCGGGTAGTCAAGTGTAAAATTCAATGCGAAGATAAACCTGTCTTCACTGCTTAATTCAGCATAAGCTTTAACGATTGGCGAGGGAAATATATCTTCAACCGGCTGGTCTTTTTCCGGGTTTTTTCGTTTTCCTTCCGATTGCTTCTTCTCTTTCAACTCTTCCAAAGCGAAGCTGATAGTAATGTTTTTTAACCATTCTGAAAAAGGTTCATTTTCACCTATCGAATTAATATTAAAAAAAGCATTAACAAACGAATTGATTGTTATCAGCCCTGCAGACGATTTGTTGCCTGCTAGAGAGAAAGAGAGAGAATATACGTTCCCGAGGTTCATTTCAAGAAGTTGTTCTAGCGCGACGTTATTACCGCTCTTTGCGTTTTGTATAAGCGCCCGTATTAATTTGTTCTCTTTAGCCACAATTAGTCCGAAAATTTAGACGATGTATTTTTACAACTGAATTTAGTGCTTAGAATTATAATTATCTACAAAAATTTTATTTTTCTCAAATCATTAAGCTGCAAATAACATCGGAACAGAGCTGTTATGTTTGTTCTAAATATCTCTTTTAGTAAGTTTCTACTCAATATTTTAATGAACTCCTAAATTTTAGATAATATTATTAGAGAAAATAACTATGACAAAACCTCAAATTTGGGTCGCAATTTTTTTATTACTGTTTATTGTTTTATTC
Source organism: bacterium BMS3Abin03 (assembly GCA_002898075.1). GTDB lineage: Bacteria > Bacteroidota > Ignavibacteria > Ignavibacteriales > Ignavibacteriaceae > BMS3ABIN03. The sequence goes on along the minus strand of BDSV01000058.1, from coordinate 2,802 downwards.
ATACTCGGCAGGATTACAAAAGAGGAAGAAGTTTTAAAGAAAATACCGAATACAGATGTGCCGGTTGATTCAGAACAAGGTTCAACAGATTATCTATCGGGCGAGGAATTGTTTGGCGTTTTCGAATGTGTTGGCTGCCATGGTACGGATTTGAAAGGCACCGCAAAAGGTCCTGCTTTAAGTAATTTGGCGCAGTTCTGGAGCAAACAGAAATTAATTTCCTATTTAAGAAATCCCGATTCTTTTATGGGTTCCGAAAGATTTAAAAAGTACAGGGAAAAATATCCAGCCCAGATTATGCCGGGCTTTGATAACAAAGATGTAAAAGATTTGGGGAAAATTGCGGATTATCTTCTTGGCAAATAAATAATTCCGAGTTTAAAATAGAAAACGCCTCTTGTTACAGAGGCGTTTATAATATTAATAAGATTGAAGTTTTACGCTACTGTAACCTCCTTTGATAAATAAACATCCTGAATAAGATTAAGAAGCTTAATTCCTTCTTTTGCCGGACGCTGGAATGCTTTTCTTCCGGTGATGAGACCCATACCGCCGGCGCGTTTATTTATAATTGCTGTTTTAACCGCATCTGCAAAATCGTTTGCTCCTGAAGCACCGCCGCTGTTAATCAGCCCGACGCGCCCGAGGTAATTGTTAATAACCTGGTACCTGGTTAAATCAATCGGGTTATCTGAAGTTAATTCGGTATAAACTTTATCGCTTGTTTTCCCGAAATTTATTGCTTTGTAACCGCCGTTGTTAGTCGGTTGTTTTTGCTTAACAATATCGGCTTCGATAGTTACACCAAGATGATTTGCCTGCCCCGTTAAGTCTGCCGATGTATGATAATCTTTATCCTTTTTGAATGCCGGATTACGCAGGTAGCACCAAAGCACCGTAGCCATCCCCATTTCATGTGCATACTGGAAAGCTTCGCTTACCTCAATTATCTGTCTCGAACTTTCTTCCGATCCGAAATAAATGGTGGCGCCAACTGCCGCTGCTCCCATATCGAATGCCTGCTCTACACCGGCAAACATTATCTGGTCGTATTTATTCGGGTAGGTTAAAAGTTCGTTGTGGTTTAACTTCAATATGAAAGGAATTTTATGTGCATATCTTCTTGCCGTCATTCCAAGCACGCCGAGAGTTGAAGCTACTGCGTTGCATCCGCCTTCTATTGCAAGCTTAACTATGTTTTCAGGGTCGAAGTAAATCGGATTAGGCGCAAAGGATGCTCCTGCCGAATGTTCAATTCCCTGGTCAACGGGAAGAATGGAAACGTATCCTGTACCGGCAAGTCTTCCGCTGTTAAGTATCCAGTCCAGGTTTTTAAGCACATTAACACTTCTATCAGATTGAAGAAGCACCCGGTTAACAAAATCCGGTCCCGGCAAAGTTAATTGCTCTTTCGGAAATTTTGCTTTATAACTCAGGAGAGAATCGGCTTCATCTCCCAATAGCTCTTTAATTTTATCTAACATTGTTTTACCCTTTAAATAATTTATCGACTAATTTAAATTAATTTGTAAATCAAAAATAAGTCTTACTCTGTACGAATTCAATTTATTATTTGCCGTTTTGTGAAATTAATAACTTTTGGATTCAATATGATTAAAAATATTAACCGCATGAGAACGTGAATTTTCAATAAATAATCTACCGGTTTCCATTCCGGCGCAGACAACTCCCGCAAGGTAGATCCCCTTAATGTTAGTTTCTAAAGAATCATCGTCACACTTAGGTTTCATTATTTCATCCTCAGAAATATCCACTCCTGCTTTTTTGAGGAAATCATAGTTGGGATGATAGCCCGTCATTGCGAATACGAAATGGTTTTTAATTGAGACAATTCCTTTGGGTGTTTTGATATCTATCTCATCATCTCTTATTTCAACCAACTCAGAATTAAAGTAAGCTTTAATATTTCCCTCGATGTATATTAAAAGTTAGTTGAAATAACTTAATTGAAAAAAAGAAAGAGACTCCAAAAATCAATAAATTAAGATGTGAATTTCAATTAAAAACTTAAGGAGTCTCTCAAATGAAAAATAAAGAAATAACCAGCAAAAATCTAAATTGGTTTATAGAACAACCAATAGAAACCCAAATGGAATTATTCAGACATTATACAGAAATAGCCAAACTTATAGCGAATCAAGTCTTTGAAGATGAAGTACATCAAAAAGCTGGTCAAAGATACAAACGGGAGGAAAGCGAAACGGAAAGTTATAGTCGTTGGGGCAGTAATCCCGGGAGTATAAGAATAGGAGATGAACGGGTAAAGATGCGAATACCTCGCCTATATAATAAAACAACGGGGGAAACAGAAGGATTAGAAAATTATAAAAAGCTAAGAGAAACAGAACTCCCCTCAGAATCTTTATTGAGAAAGATTGTCTTTGGATTAAGTGAAAATAATTATGGGGAAGTAGCGAAAATGACCGCAGAGAGCTTTGGTTTGAGTCAGTCATCTGTAAGTCGTGCGTTTGTAGAAGAGAGTGAAAAAGCATTAAAAGAATTTGAAAAAAGAGATTTAGGAGGTTTTGATTTTATAGGCTTAGTAATAGATGGAAAGTATTTATCAAAAGAACAAGTTGTAATAACCTTGGGGATAACAATGAGTGGGGATAAAATACCATTGGGCTTTATTCATTCAACAACGGAAAACAGCAAATCAATAAGTAGATTACTAAAGGAATTGATAAGAAGAAACTTCAAATTTACCGAAGGATTATTCACAATAACTGATGGATCAACAGGTTTGATAAAAGCAGTTAAAGAGGTTTTTGGTAAATATGC
>BDSV01000057.1 GCA_002898075.1 bacterium BMS3Abin03 | reverse complement strand
TTAAAATTGAATTATTTAAAGGCGGCGTCTTTCAATCTACGATTACTGCTTCTACATTCAGCGATGGTCAATATCCATGGGATATTCCGGGAAACACTCCGGCTGGTGCGGATTATAAGATTAAGATAACAAGTGTCGATGACAGCAATGTATTTGATTTTTCAGATGCTGATTTTACAATTTTCGGAAATGATATTACCATAATTAAACCAAATGGAGGAGAGAACTGGCAAACGGGTTCCTCACACGATATTACCTGGACCGACAACATTAGTGCTAAGGTTAAAATCGAATTATACAAAGGCGGGGCTTTTCAATCTACTATCACTGCTTCTACATTTAGCGATGGACAATACCCATGGGATATCCCTCCGAATTTACCTTTAGGTAATGACTTCAAAGTGAAGATCACCAGTGTAGATGATAGTAATTTATTTGATTTTTCAGATAATGACTTTTCTATTTTCGGAACGGAAATTATAGTAACCAGTACGAATGGAGGAGAGAACTGGCGAACAGGTTCTACCCACGATATTATCTGGACCGATAATATCAGCGCTAAAGTTAAAATTGAATTATTTAAAGGCGGGGCTTTTCAATTTACTATCACTGCTTCTACATTCAGCGACGGACAATATCCATGGGATATTCCGGGTAACACCCAGCCGGGAAACGATTACAAAGTTAAGATTACAAGTGTTGCCGATAGTAACGTTTTTGATTTCTCCAATTCCAATTTTACAATTTTTGCAAATGAGATAATTGTAACGAAACCAAATGGCGGTGAAAACTGGCAAACAGGTTCATCACACGATATTACCTGGACTGATAACATTAGCGCTAAGGTTAAAATTGAATTATATAAGGGCGGGAACTTTCAGTCAATTATAACAGATTCAACATATAGCGATGGTCAGTTTCCATGGGATATTCCATCCGATACTCCATTGGGTAATGACTATAAAATTAAGATCTCCAGTGTAGATGATAGTAATGTATTTGATTTCTCAGATAATGATTTTTCTATTTTCGGAACGGAAATTATAGTTACAAAACCAAATGGAGGTGAAAACTGGCGAACAGGTTCCACACACGATATTACCTGGACCGACAACATCAGCGCTAAGGTTAAAATTGAATTATATAAAGGCGGGGCTTTTCAATCTACTATCACTGCTTCTACATTCAGCGACGGGCAATACCCATGGGATATTCCGGGTAACACTCCGCTGGGAAACGATTATAAAGTTAAGATTACAAGTGTTGAAGATAATACTGTCTTTGATTATTCCGATACCGCTTTTACTATTTTTTCTTCGATGATTTTAGTAACTAAACCGAATGGAGGCGAAAACTGGCAAACAGGTTCTTCACATGATATAAAATGGACGGATAATATTAGTGAGAAAGTGAAGATCGAGTTATTTAAAGGAGAGTCGTTCCATTCGACAATAAAAGCATCAACATTTAGCGATGGTCAGTATCCGTGGGATATTCCAAACGATCTTACCCCGGGAAATGATTATAAAATTAAGATCTCCAGTGTAGATGATAGTAATGTATTTGATTTTTCCGACGCCGATTTTACTATATTTCCTACCGAACTTACAGTAACGAAACCTAATGGCGGGGAAATTTGGCAAACAGGTGCTTCACATGATATTAACTGGACAGATAACATTAGCGCAAAGGTAAAGATAGAACTTTATAAAGGTGAGGTATTTCATTCTATTATTAAATCTTCAACTTTTAGCGACGGTCAATACCCGTGGAATATTCCTCAGGACGTCCCGCCGGGAAACGATTTTAAAATAAAAATAACCAGTGTAGATGATAGTAGTGTATTCGACTTTTCTGATGCTGATTTTATAATTTTGAATACAACTGATGTGGAATATTTATCCAATTTCTTACCAACGGTTTACACACTTTATCAGAACTACCCGAATCCATTTAACCCATCTACAAAAATAGAATTTGGTTTACCGGAAGAGTCGGGTGTATCATTAAAAATTTATAATATAACAGGTCAGGAGGTAAAAGTAATTTTAGATAATAACCGTTTACCGGCAGGTAGATTCCGTTATGATTTTGACGCCTCAAGATTACCATCCGGGGTATATCTTTATATGCTTATTGCCAGATCGAATGTTTCTGAGAAGTCTTTGATACAAACAAAAAAGATGATCCTTTTGAAATAGTATCTAATGATATTAACCATAAATTATTATAAAAGTTTTGAAACAGCGATAAAAAGTAATCGGGTTTCTGAGTGTAATTCCAAATGATATGCATTAAAAAAGCCCTGACACTATTGAGTATCAGAGCTTTCCAAGTGGGCCCAGATGGACTTGAACCACCGACCCTCTGATTATGAGTCAGATGCTCTAACCAACTGAGCTATAGGCCCGAAATTCAGGTTACAAATTTAATATGATTACATTCGGAAATCAACGGCTTTCTTCAGGAAAATTTCAACGATCGAACACCAAATAAATTATACTGCTCCACGATTCATACTTCCAACCGCAAGTACTAAACCTTATCACTTTTGAATTTAATCCGGTTTAATTTTTTCATTTAAAGAAGACTCTATTTCAGTTGAATCATTCAATTCAAAAGTTTTTTCATCAAGCACTTTTCCCTGCTCATCGTATTGTTTCCATAAACCTATTCTTTTCCCCTTTATATAATTGCCTTCCTCCTTTAAATTACCCGATGGATAATACCACACCCACTTACCTTCGGGGTTGTCGTTAACAAAATACCCTTCCGATTCCAATTCTCCGGAAGGATAAAAATATTGCCACTTCCCCACATTTTTATTGTTCTCAATTTGACCACTTATTTCTAACGTACCGTTTGCCTGGTACAATTTAAACTCGCCGTTCTTAACGCCGTTTACAACATCATATTCAATTATTTTATCCTGTACTCTTGCTTTTTCTCTGCCTGTAAATGGCTCGGAGCTTCCCTTTTTATAAATAAGAGTATCACGCATTTCAAGCTGGCTTTCGGGCACTTCATTTTTACTGCACGATATAAAAATCACAGAAAAAATAGATAATAAAATCAGGGTAACAAATGTTCGATAAGTTTTATTAATCATTGGAATAACCTTTGGAATTAAGTTAAAAATATGCAGGAGGAAAACAGGAAATTAAATTAATTTTTTATATGCTTCGAGCAGTTTGATTTTTGTCTCTTTTAAATCCTGTGAGATAACTTTTACCTCGCCAAGAACAGGCATAAAGTTGGTATCGCCGCTCCATCTCGGTACAATGTGAAAATGAATATGTTCGTGAATACCTGCACCGCTTATTTTTCCCAGGTTAGCACCTATATTGAAACCATGTGGTTTCGAAATTTCAACCAAAGCTTTCTGGGCAAGCTGTAATTTCTGCATCACTTCAGTTGCTTCATCTTTTGTTAAATCTTCAAACTCACCAATGTGTCTGTACGGAACGACCATAAGATGACCATTATTATATGGATATAAATTAAGGAGCGTATATGTCAATTCCCCTTTATGAACAAGCAGATTATCATTATCATTTACATCTTTTTCCGCTGCTTCGCAAAAAATACATTCTTCATCATCAGATTTTTTAATAAATGATTCTATATATACAGAACGCCAGGGAGACCAGAGTTTATCCATATTTTTAATAATAATGGTGCCTGTCCAAAAAGTAAGATTTCTTTGTGATTCTTGAGGTCTTTGTGTCTTCGTGGCAAATAAAAACTTTGTTTAGTAGATGATTTTTAAACATTCGCCACAAAGTCTCAAAGGCACACAAAGAACTTTTTGGACAGTCCCGGTTATAAAATAGTTAGTTGCCTTCTTCTCTAGATTTATTATACTCGGCAATTACTTTTTGTTCCACTTCGCGTGGTAATTCCTCGTAATGATGAAATTTCCGTGTGTGCACTCCTCTGCCCTGGGTAAGACTTCTTAGGTGCGACGAGTATTTGTATAATTCTGCAAGCGGAACAAGTGTTTTAATTATCTGGAAACGTCCGTCTGAATCCATACCTAAAATTTTCCCACGCTTACTCGATATGTCACCCATAACATCACCCATAAATTCTTCGGGTACTTTTATCTCTACTTCGTAAATCGGTTCGAGCAAGCAAGGGTTTGCTTCGAGAAATCCCTTTCGGAAACATTGTGATGCTGCAATTTTGAAAGACATCTCATCTGAATCCACGCTGTGAAAGGTTCCGTCGAATAATGTAACTTTAACATCAACTACTTTGTTGCCGGAAACCACACCTTTTTCCATCGTTTCTATTATGCCTTTCTCCACAGCAGGAATGAATCTTCCCGGTACAACACCGCCTACAATAGCATTTACAAATTTAAAACCTTCGCCGCGCGGTAACGGTTCCATTTTAAAATGAACATGACCGTATTGCCCTCTTCCGCCCGATTGTTTCTTATGTTTATATTCAACATCTGCAACGGACTTTTTAATCGTTTCACGGTAAGGAACTCTCGGCTCGACCAGATCAACTTCTACACTGTAACGTTCTTTCAATCTTTTTACCGCCAACGATAATTGCAATTCACCTTGACCGGAAATAATTGTTTGTGAAATTTCAGAATCATATTTTACATTAAAAGATGGGTCTTCTTCGTGAAGCGTGTGTAAACCGGAAGCTATTTTATCTTCATCACCTTTTGCTTTAGGAATGATCGCTCCGCGGATTACAGCATCGGGAAACTCGATCGGTTTGATAATGACCGAATAATTCTTTGATGCGAGCGTATTGTTGGTGTGTGTGTCTTTCAATTTAACAACCGCACCAATATCACCGGCAACCAATTGGGAAACATCTTTCCTGTGATGCCCGTTAAGTATAAACATCTGGTTAAGCCGTTCGGATTTATTACTATTCTCATTCTGTAAATCCATCCCGGTTTTTACTGTGCCTGAATATACTTTGAACAGGGATAATTCTCCTACATGCTGCTCGGAAATTGTTTTGAAGATAAAGAGCACCGGCTCACCGTTTTTATCCGGTTTAACAAATACCTTTTTATCTTTACCTGCTAAAGTTGCCTCTTCACCTTCTGTATCTGCTGGAGTTGGAAAATATTTTGTGGCGAAATCCAGAAAGTTGTTCATACCAACAGCTTTAGCGGAAGACATAGCGAACACGGGAGTAATAGCTTTCGATTGAATAGCTTTCTTTAAACCATCGTCGAACTCCTCATCGGTTAAAGTTCCTGCTTCAAAATATTTATCCATCAATTCTTCCGAAGTTTCGGCAATTGTTTCGATGAGTTCTGTTTTGTACTTCTCTGCAGTATCTTTTAAATCATCGGGGATATCACTTTCGGTAACATTTTTACTGCCGGCGTCGCCGTAAGTATAAGCTTTCATTTTAATAACATCTATTACCGTATTAAAATTAAGTCCTTCGGATGCAGGAAATGTAATTACAGTTGCGCCGGGTGAAATCCTGTCTTTTGCCTGTGCAAGTGTATTCGCAAATGTTGAATGTTCGTTATCGATTTTATTAATTATAATTGCGGTCGGCAGGTTGTATTCTTTAATGTAACCGTTAGCTGTTTCCGTTCCAACTTCAACACCTTCAGCCGATTTTATTACGACTACCGCAGTTTCACAAACCTTTAACGCGGCTTTTACTTCACTAACAAAATCAGAGTAGCCGGGTGTATCTAAAATATTTAATTTCGAATTATTCCATTCCAGGTGCATTAAGCCGGTTGAAATGGAAATTTGTTTTTCAATTTCGTTTGGGTTGTAATCGGAGATAGTGTTCCCTTCTTCAACTTTTCCGATTCTGTTTATCTCCCCGGCGGTAAAAAGTAAAACCTCCGATAAAGAAGTTTTCCCGCTTCCGCCGTGACCTACAAGTGTAATGTTACGAATCGCTTCTGTACCGTATTCTTTCAACTGAGTTCCTCCTTAAAAAACTATAGGTGTGAAATTTATCGTACTTATTTTTTTCTGAAATAACTAAGAAAAGTATTTAAACCTTTATTGATGGCTGTTATTTCTCTTATAAAAGTCATTACCGGTCCCTCAATTCCTTTCCTAACATTTTCCTCAAATTCCAAAATAGTATCTACCCTGTCTTTTACACTTACAACAATATCTTTAGACATATCAATTTGATCTTTTGCACTATCTGTAATTTTCGAAATATCATCGGCGAGTTTTGAGGTGGTATTAATTAAGGGTTGAAGATTTTTTGATAGTTCATCCACATCGGCTTGCATTGCTTTAATCGATTGGGTTATTTTCCACAAATATATGATTAAAGCAATGCATAGCGCAGATGCGGCAATTATAAGTATTACGAGAAGAATATTAATTATACTCATTAACTAAAAATATTCCTACGTATTCTTAGTTTCTTTGTATGCATCAACACCGGCTTTTATAGCAGACTTAAGCTGACCGGTTTTCTTATCGACTTTTTCTTTACCGGTTTTAACTAACTCGTCGGTTTTCGATCTTGCTTCTTCCAGAACTTTCTCTGCATCTTTCAATAGTTCCTCAGATTTTATTTTGGCATCTTTAATTATCTTCTCAGATTTCTTTTTGCCTTCGTTAATCAGATCGATTGCCTTGTCTTTAGCTTCGGCAATGTACTTTTCAGCTTCATCAAAATAATCATCTGTTTTTATTTTTATGTCCTGTCGAAGCTCTTTCCCGCTCTTCGGTGCATAAAGCAATGCAAGAGCGGCACCGAGTGCACCTCCGGCTATAAAACCGATTATTACACCTTTACCAAGATTACTTTCTTCAGACATTTCCAACTCCTTTCTAATCAATATTTTAAGGGAATGGAATATATATATAGAGTTTTTGAAAATCAAGAAAACAGTACGTACAAGAGATTTTCTTACCCTAATCCCTAAGTTAATTTATGAATAAATTTTAATCAGATTAATTTCCCATTTTACATATTCTTTATTATTTCAGAAGCAAATTCAGAAGTTTTAACCTTCTTTGCACCTTTCATCTGACGTGCCAGATCATAAGTAACTACTTTATTTTTTATTGCTTTTTTCAAACCTCGTTCGATTGTGTCGGCTGCTTTATCCCATCCCATATAACGGAACATCATAACACCCGAAAGAATTAACGAACCGGGATTAACCTTGTCCATTCCTTTATATTTTGGTGCCGTACCATGTGTGGCTTCGAACAAAGCGGTAAAGTAACTTATATTTGCACCCGGCGCCATTCCAAGCCCGCCAACCTGGGCAGCAGCAGCATCCGAAAGGAAATCACCATTTAAGTTCGTAGTTGCTACAATATCGTATTCATTTGGTCTGAGCAACAACTGCTGAAACATGCTATCGGCAATTCTATCTTTAATAAGGATTTTACCCTTTGGCATTTTCCCGTTAAATTTATTCCAGAGTTCATCCTCGGTAACAATAATGTTGCCAAATTCTTTTTTAGCGATTTTGTATCCCCAATCTTTAAATGCTCCCTCGGTAAATTTCATTATATTGCCCTTGTGAACAAGCGTCACACTGCTTCTGCCGTTATCTCTTGCGTATTCAATTGCTTTCTTTACCAACCTTGCCGAGCAAAATTCACTTATCGGTTTTATCCCGATTCCTGATTTAGGACGGATATTTTTCTTAATATGATTGTTGATATATTTTATCAACTGTTCGGCAAATTTTGTGCCCGATTTGAATTCAATTCCCGCATAAACATCTTCGGTATTTTCACGGAATAGAACGATGTCTAGCAATTGAGGTTTTTTCATTGGTGATGGCGTACCGTTGTAATATTTTACCGGTCTAACGCAGGCAAATAAATCCAACTGCTGTCTTAACGAAACATTTAAGCTTCGTATTCCGCCGCCGATAGGAGTAGTGAGAGGACCTTTTATAGCAATTACATATTCACTTATTGCATCAACAGTTTCAGCCGGTAGCCACTTATTTTTCCCGTAAACTTTTACCGCCTTATCGCCGGCAAAAATTTCCATCCACGAAATTTTCTTTTTGCCTTTAAATGTTTTTTCAACCGCTGCATCAAAAACTCTTTTAGATGCACGCCATATATCAGGACCAATCCCATCGCCTTCAATAAAAGCAATGATCGGATTGTCGGGTACTTTCAACTGCCCGTTTTCAACAGTTATTTTCTCACCTTTTTTTGGAATTTTAATTTTTTTGAAGTTTCCCATTTTTTACTCCTTAATTTTACAAGTTGTTATTAGATCCGATAATAATTTTACCGAATCGTTTTTGATAGATTGATACGCCTACTATTCCAATTAAAACTGCAAACCAAAGGGTAACAACTCTAACGATAAAAGTGGTTGTAACCGCAATCTCACCGGCAACTCCCCTTTCAATAAGCATAAAAGTAAGCGAACCTTCTGTTACGCCCAATCCTCCGGGCAGCATCGAAAGCGCTCCTACAATGATAGCAAACGCATAACTGAATGACGCCCAAAAAAAACCAAAAGTAATATCGAAATTTAAGAGAATTAAATGATATCCCAAACACTCAAATCCCCACGATATTAAACTCAGAAGTGTCATCTTAATTAATGGTACCGGTCTTAACAGACGATAAGAACTTTCGTAAGCGTGATGAATGTTTGATATATATTTATTTACGAATTTAATTCTTTCTGCATATCCAATTATTGTTAAAGAGATTTTCTTACTGCTGATTACAATAATTAGTAAAAGAAAGAAAATGCTTACCCCTATTGATACACCTAATCCGTAATCGAAAGCTACAGCTCCAATTACAGCTATTAATAAAAGTGAAAGGAAATCCGTTACCCTTTCGGCAAATACTACCGGAGCCGTTTTGCTTACCGGTTCTTTGGTTACTTCTTTTACAAGATAAGATTTTAGCAGCTCACCAACTTTTCCCGGGGTTATACTCATAATTAACCCTGACATAAAAATCGATAATGAATCGAGCTTACCGATTTTAACTTTTATGATGGAAAGGTAAAAATCCCATTTGTAAAATCTTGTTAAGTAATTAAGAAGTGATAAAAATAACAACAGCGGAAGCAGCGCCCAACTAAATTCAGAGAAAGCCGCAATTACCTTGTTGTAATCTGCATAAATTGTAAATGCAAGATACAACGCCCCGGCAAAAGCCAGAGAGAATAAGAATTTCTTTTTTAATTTTTGAAACACATCAAATCACCTTCCGCAATACCTGGTAAACCCTGGTTAACGGCAATCCAACTACATTATAGTAGCAGCCATTAATTTTCTTAATAAATACGGCACCAAAATCATCCTGAATTCCATAAGCGCCTGCTTTATCCATTGGGCTTCCACCACTAACATAATCTTCTATTTCATCATCAAATAATTTCCTGAATTCAACAAGTGTTTTTTCATAATCAGTAACTAATAAATTACTTTTTGAATTATAAACAGAAAAACCCGTATAAACGGCATGAATATTTCCGCTAAGTTCTTTTAAATATTTCTTAGCTTCATTTTTATTTTTAGGTTTCCCTATTACCTTTCCCTTAAGCACAACTATTGTATCTGCCGTAATAATTATTCCTTCATTTATTCTTTCCCTGGCTTTTTGCATTTTTTCTTCGGCAAGTCTTTTTACACAGTGAACCGGGGTTTCGTGCGGATATATTGTTTCAGCAATATCAACAGAAAAGGATTTAAATTTCAGATTGATCTGCTTTAATAATTTTCTTCTTCTCGGAGATTTAGATGCGAGGTAAATCGGTAAGTTAGTCTCAATCATTTATTCTGCCTATTTCTGTTCCATGAAAATAAAGCTCTAATATTTTTTCGTATCCAATACCTTCTCTCGATTGCCCGATGGCTCCCCACTGGCAAAGCCCAACTCCGTGTCCGTAGCCCTTCCCATTAATTATTACCTGCTCGTATGAATTCATATAAACATCAAACAGGGTGCTCCAAAGAGCCAGATCCTTTTCGGCAGTTCTTATTTTTGTTCGAATATCGTTTCCATATAATATTATTTCTTTTCTTCCGCCGCTTCTATTATCCAGAATAATTTTTAGTTCATTCACCCTTCCCGATGGAAACCTGCTTTCAACAAATACTTCGTTAACTTCATAGTCTTCCGAATCGATTAATTTAGCATTATATAACTTTTTAATAAATGAAGATTCTGTAAAAGTTTCTTCCCATTTAAAGCGCGGTGAAATTTTACAGTACGGTCCATCTCCATCCCGGATACTTTGAAGATACGGTAATGGTTTTACAGGAAAAACATTCTCCACCGCTGCAGTTTTACCGCCGCAAGTTGAATGATAATAAACAACAGCCGGTTCGGCGTCGTACGTTAGTATCATTCCCCGGGTTTCATCCACTGCCTTGCTCGATAATGAATATTCGGCATCCTTTCCCCCGTAAACCTGATCTCTTGTGTCGGGAAATATATCGTACAATAATTTGCCTTCATCCATTTTATTAAATGCGTAAGTTCTTGCAACAATAGCAAAAGCTTTCAGAGCCTCATAATTTTCATCGTTTTCACCTAAAGGCATTTCTTCTGCAATAACACCTTTCAGGTAATTTTCAAGATCGACAAAATTGATGATTTTAATAGCGGCGTTTTCCAAAACAATTTTCACGCTCCCCTTAAAAGATTTACCGTTAAATCTTATAACACCTTCACCGTTGAGAGGAATTAGCTGGAAATATTTACCTGTAAAATTCTGTCTTCCATATCTGATATTTAATTCATCGTTTTCAATGTAACATTCTAGACTGCTTCCTCCGTTTACTTTAATTATTTTTCTATTCTCCCTGAACAAATAAACAGAACTTTGGAGAGATAAGATTATTTTGGAAGGATTTTCATCTAATAAAACTCTGATAGTGTTTATTTCGGTTTTAAATTCTTTTTCATAGTATTTCCTATAGCTCTCATCAGATGTAAACCGCTTTGAACCTCCGCAGCCGGAAAGAGTTAAAACTAATATATAGAGTGCTGCAAAGAATAAGACATGCCCAAAAACAACACTGCTTTTTTTAAGTTGTGATTTAAAAGATATTAATTGAAAAGACTGAAACTGAGGGAATTGGTGTGATCTCAAAAATAAATTTACCTGAACATTGCTTTAATACTACCCCAGGTTCTTTTAACACCTGAAACACTATGTGAAACCGTTACTTCTGAAGAATATGAAACCGTACCGTCATTCTCTATAATTTTTAACCTGTAAACAAATATAAGATCATTTGTTTTATACGCTGATTCATCTATGTAAACATAGTATGAATTACTACCTTTAGATTCTATCGAAGCAATTTCCACGTATGGACTTTGAGGGGTTTTTCTTTCAATCTTAAAAATCTGAAGATTAACTTCTTCCCCGGTCTTCCACTCAAGACGAACATTATCGCCTTCGCTTCTACCCTGAAAGTATTCCAGAAATGCACCGGCATAAACTGCCGATATTATTACTAAGACGGAAAAAAGTGCAATTAATCCTTTTTTCATACTCAAAATATATTTCATTAACCGTTCTTTGTCAAGACTTTTCAAACTATTTATTAATTATCATTATTGACAGGATTCCCGGTCTAAGAGTAAATTCTGAAAAGTTTTAGCGATAAATTGAGTCGGATCCCGTCAAAATAACCACCGGTACAAAATACGCGGTTATCTGTCTATTGGGATTTGTGTGTACCAATTACCTGAATTGAATTTGATAAATATTACGATTGAATAAGTAATAATGTAAATAGGTAATGCAAACCATGCCCACGATAACCCGAGATCGAGGTAAACTCCAAATAAATAAGAAAGAGGAACAAATATAAAAAGGTTGGTTATCACTTCAGCTTTCATTACGAATTTTGTATTCCCTGCCGCCTGCAATCCGTTCGCCAATACAATACCGACTCCATAAAAAGTCTGTGCAAAGCCGGCAATCCTTAGAGGAGGGACTGCAACTTTAATAATTTCCTGACTATTGGTAACTATCAGCAAAACATATTGAGGAATAATCATAAAAATAGCACCGAGTATAATCGTATAAATAGTAGAAACTTTTGCTGTTTCAAATCCGTATAGTTTTGCCAGAGTATATTTTCCTGCACCAAGATTATTGCCTACTAAAGTCTGCACTGCAATTCCGAAACCAAAACATGGCAGAAATGAAATAAACAAAGTGCTTATAACCGCCTGTGTCGAAGCTTGCTCTACCGTACCAATCAAACCGGTGATTGCTACAAAACTTAAAAACCCGATCAGTATAAATACATTTTGGAATGAAACGGGCAGCGATATTTTTACAATTCCCGATATTATATTTTTATCAATTCTAAAATTCTTAAAGTTTTGATACTTTTTTCTGTAATGCGGAAGTAAAATAATAATGAGATAAAAAAGCCCGTCTGAAACTGTTGCGAGTGTGGAACCTAACCCGGCGCCTGCTAATCCCATACGCGGAAAACCAAATGCACCATAGATAAACATATAATTGAAAATTATGTTCAGAAGATTTGTGATAACACCGGAGAACATAAATATTTTCGGTTTGCTGATTCCGAAAAAGAAACCGCGGTATGATACCGACAGAAGAAAAAACGGGATTCCGAGAAACCTGTAAAAAATATACTCGCCTGCAAAATCCCCAACTATTTTATCGGCAGCAAAAAGATGGGCTATCGGACCGGCAAAGAAAACTCCTACGGCAGCAACAATAATTCCAATAGCCGATGCAAGCATTAAAGAATTATTCAGTGTTACACCGCAGCTAATATAATCACCTTGACCGTATTTTCTGGCAACAATAACATGAATACCGGTAGCGAGACTGGAAAAGAAACTTATTAGTGCCCACGTTGCCAAAACGCCAATACCCATTGCGGCAAGTGCATAGGTTGCTTCATCAAGCCGTCCCACCATTGCTGTATCTACAAGAGAGACAACCATCTGCGTTGAAAGACCTGCAATAGCCGGTAGTGCAACACGGAGAACTTTCTTGTAGTATGAGTTAATAAGGAAAAGTTTCATAACCGGTTAAAATATGAAAAGCATATTATGTTGTAAAAAAAATATTTGCAGGTTTTAATATGTTTTGTCATTAATGAGTCCGATCTAAAAAGTTAGTATTCTTTATTGTTATTAATCCCGGTTTATCGATGGAAGCGGGAATTTATTAAATTTTTAGTTTTTTTTGATTCTTGTTCCCACTGAAATTATCTTTTCAAAGTGGACTCATTAATCAAAAATTCAAAATAACCATCTTTCCTAAAAGTAAAAAAAAGGCGTTGAAATAAATGTTTCAACGCCCTGATAAGTGGAGCTAGCCGGGCTCGAACCGGCGACCTTCTGACTGCCAGTCAGACGCTCTCCCAACTGAGCTATAGCCCCGTTTTTTTCGGTACAAAAGTAGCCATCTTTTAAAGTATTGTCAATTTAGATGATTTAAACTAAATGTAATTTCTGCTTCGGATACATCAAAATCACCGTTCTGCCCGTCACCTTACTGCCTGTCGTCACCAGGTAGATAGGAATTTCTTTACTCGCCCGTTACGGCTCACCCGGTAACAACTTTCAATCACAGATTGCTAATCTGTGTTACAGAATTTGCGCAAGCATAGACACTTGCTCATGCAGAATAAGTGCTTTTTCAGGAATTAAAAATGCTGCTAAGCAGAGCTTTTATTATCAGGATGCACAAAATTGTATTGATTTGCTTATCGCGTAATTATAAGTTGTATAAAAATAATATTAGATTTATATGAATAGACTCCTTAACATTATACTCTTTACTTTTTTACTGATAGCTTTCACCGATTGTGATGATACAGTCGTTCAAGAAGTAGATAACAGAACCATTCCTGATTCTAACGTTAGTTTCAGCAAAAACATTTCCCCTATCTTCGAATTGAAATGCAATAGCTGTCACGGCAATGGAAAAACAGAAGCCGGATTGAACTTAACCAGCCCTGCTTACTTCGTCGATGGAATAATTGTTGTACCGGGTGAGCCGGATAACAGTGTTTTAGTATGGACGATAGAATGGAAAGCCGGATTTCCATCGATGCCGCCTCCGGATTACTCCGTACCTTTAACTTCCGAACAAATCCGTGGAGTTAAAACCTGGATAACCGAAGGTGCGAAGGATAATT
The DNA here is from genome assembly GCA_002898075.1 of bacterium BMS3Abin03. GTDB lineage: Bacteria > Bacteroidota > Ignavibacteria > Ignavibacteriales > Ignavibacteriaceae > BMS3ABIN03. The sequence continues at coordinate 21,932 of BDSV01000057.1, read as the reverse complement.
AAGAATGTGTTTTTTATATTTTAAAGTATCAAATTTTTTGCCGGGGTAATACTACCGCGAAGTGGTTAAAAGTTTGTAAAAGAAATTAACAAACTGAAATCATTACGATGCCAAAGGTATCGAAGAAAGAACATTTGATCTACAAGTACTGGAGGATAAAATGGCGGGAACATTTCATCAGATTTATATTCAAATAGTTTTTCGAGTGCGAAACAGAGACAGGATTATTCCTCAAAATAAAAAAACATCTTTTCATAAATATATTACCGGTGTTGTACAAAATAATAAATGTAAAATGATTTGTATTAATTCTGTCCCCGATCATATACATTTATTAGTAGGATTGCACCCAACAATCTGTACATCTGATTTAGTGAAAGATATTAAATTAGCTTCCAGCGATGTTATAAAATTGGTTTAAAATTTGTTAAAACTTTGAAAGGGGAAACAGCAATAACAACCACGTAGTGGTTGAAGAAAAGACTCGCTAAAAAGGCATAACCAATGAAGTACAGATAATCTCAAGAGTATAACCACTTCTTTTCAAAACCTTAGGCATCATAAAAGTTATGCACCCTTGCTTTTTTTTTTACAAAGATGTTTTCTTTCAAGAAGATGCCATTGATTTTATACGCGGGGTTAATACGGAGAATATAACTTGCCATTAATAAAATTAAATCCACTTCATTTTTTTATACCATTCACACGTTCTTTTAATTCCTTCCTCAATCGATACATTTTGTCTATAGCCAAAATCTCTCATCGCTTTTGATGTATCGCATATCCACGCATGCTGCGTAAGGTCTTTTGCTTTTTCCAAATTCAGCGTGGCAGCTTTTGATGAAAAGACTGAAAAGAATTGTGCAATTGCCGCAATTGCATAAACTATAAAATGCGGTACCCTTATCCTGATAGCTTTTTTGCCTAACACTTCAGCCGTGATTTTATTTATTTCATCCCAATTATAAAACTTTTCGGAACTGATAAAATAAATCTCACCAACTGCTTTTTCAGATAACGCCGCTTTGTAAAATCCCTCTACCAGATCAGCCACGTGTATTAAGCTCAATAGTTTTTTATCAAAACCAATAGTGGTTGTAATTCCCCGGGCAAAATTCTGAAAATAAATAAATATTTCTGTATCCCGTTCACCAAACACAGCCGGGGCACGGCAAACAGTAATAGGAAGTTTCTCCTTATAGCTCAAAGCGAGTTTCTCTTCTTCCAATTTACTCTTTCCATACGTTGTAAGCGGATTACATTCAGATTCTTCATTTACAGGTTTTCCGTCATAAGAAGGACCGGTAACAGTTTGGCTGCTAACTACTAAAAAACGTTTTATAGTTTCTTTATTCTTAAGAGCTACTTCAAGTAAATTTTTTGTTGTTTCAACATTACCTTTAAAATAACCCTCTTTGGTTTTGGATTTTACTACACCCGCCACATGATAGATAAAATTAACATCTTTAAATGCAACGGATAATCCTTCTTTATCAAAAAGTCCGCAGTCGTAAATTTCAACATCTTTTCCTTCAAGCCATCTGAGGTTGCTTGTTTTTCTTACGACACATCTAACGTTATTTCCACGCTCAATTAATAGATCGACCAGGTGACTGCCAACGAATCCATTAGCGCCTGTAACTACAGCAATTGGTTTTGATTCAATATACAATTTGATTTTATTCCTATTTAGTAATAGATTTGTTGCAAAATTAAACAAAATTGAGAAACATTCTACATACTTTCCATTATTATTAAGGAGGAATAGTTGGATTTATTTAAGAAGTGCTTCGATTTCACCCGGGCAGATGAAGTTAAAGCTTTAGGGGTCTATCCATACTTTCGCCCAATTGAGGCAAATGAAGGCCCCATTGTACAAATTGAGGGAAAAAAAGTTATCATGGCTGGTTCCAATAATTATCTGGGGCTTACCTCCCACCCGAGAGTAATTGAAGCAGCAATAAAAGCTATTGAAAAATACGGAACAGGTTGTTCCGGCTCTCGTTACTTAACCGGCACGCTCGATCTGCACATAGAATTAGAAGAACGTCTTGCGAAATTTTTCGGTGCCGAAGCCGTACTGCTTTTCAGCACGGGGTACCAAACCGCACAGGGAATAATTCCGACACTCGCAGGAAGAAACGAATATGTAATTTCGGATAAAGATAACCATGCCTGTATTGTTGCAGGAACTTTAATGTCGAAAGGCGCGATGGGTAATCTGGCTCGATATAAACACAACGATATGGATGATTTACAAAGAGTGATCGAAAAAATTCCGAAAGATGCGCCTAAGCTTATTGTGAGCGACGGGGTGTTCAGCACCGGCGGTGAAATTGTCAATCTTCCAAGGTTAGTTGAAATTGCGAAAAGAAATAACGCAAGAATAATGATTGATGATGCACATTCGGTTGGCGTTATAGGCAAAGGCGGAAGAGGTACCGCAAGCGAATTTAACCTGGAAAATGAAGTGGACCTTACGATGGGAACTTTCAGTAAAACGTTTGCATCGTTGGGCGGCTTTGTTGCGGGCGCCGAAAGAGTAATCAATTTTATAAAGCACTTTTCACCTGCTTTAATATTTAGCGCTTCCCCCACACCTTCATCTGTTGCAGCGGCTTTGGCGGCTCTTGAAATTCTTGAAGAAGAACCGGAAAGAGTTACAAACTTAATCGATAACGCCAACTATATGCGAAAAGGTTTGAAGGGAAAAGGATTTCATATCATCGACGGCAGAACAGCTATTGTTCCTGTTATAGTGGGCAATGATGAAATTGCATTTAAGATGTGGAAATTGTTATACGACGGCGGAGTATTTGTTAATGTATTTATCTCACCGGGCGTTCCCGAAGGGCGTCAGATGATGAGAACCAGCTATATGGCAACTCACGAAAAAGAACAACTGGATGAGATAATTCATATTTTTGAACAAGCAGGTAAACAAGTAGGTCTTATTTAAATTGAAAACATTTTAAAATTATTAAAAGCATACTCTCTAATATAACGGGTATGCTTTTTTTATTTACGAGGTAAAATTATGAACGATATTTTAATAACAACTGTCAATAACAAAAAAGATTTAATGCGGTTTATAAAATTCCAGTGGGAAATTTATAAAGGTGATAAACACTGGGTTCCACCATTAATAATGGAAAGGAAAAAACTTCTGAACCGGGAAAAGAATCCATTCTTTAAAGCTGCCGAAGCCGAATACTTTCTTGCGGAAAGAAACGGGAAAATCGTCGGGAGGATTGCCGCGATAAAGAATGATGTACATCTGAAATATCATAATGACGATGCCGGATTTTTTGGATTCTTTGAATGTATAAACGACCAGGAAGTTGCAAATGCTCTATTTGATACCGCGAAAAAATGGCTTAAGAAAAAAGGATTAAAGTATATGAGAGGTCCTGCAAACCCTTCGAGCAATGATGAATACGGAATGCTCTTAGAGGGGTTTGATGATTCACCGCGAATACTTATGACATATAATCCAAAGTACTATTTAGACCTTTGCGCAAATTACGGGCTGAAAAAAGCAAAAGACCTTTACGCCTGGAAGATAGAGTACGATAAAATAACTACTTCGGAAAAATTGAAGCGTGGGCAGGAGATAGTAAGGAAAAGATACGGCATAAAAGTAACGCAGCTTGAAATGAAAAATTTCGATAAAGACTTAGAAAAATTTAAAGTAGTTTACAACAAAGCATGGGCGCCAAATTGGGGATTCGTACCTTTAAGCGAAGAACAAATCGACGAAATGGCAAAAGATATGAAGCCGCTTGTCGAACCCTCGCTTGTAATTTTTGGTGAAGTAAAAGGTGAATTGATCGGTGCAGCTTTAGTAATGCTGGATTATAATCAGGTCTTCAAGGAGATGAACGGAAAGCTTTTCCCGTTTAACTTTATTAAACTATACACAAAAAAGAAACAGATTAGCTGGGCAAGAATTCTTACTCTTGGAATAATTCCCGAACATCAGAAGAAAGGATTTGATGCCGTACTCTACTGGGAAATCCTCCAGCGTGCAGCAAAATTAGGTGTCTATCGCGGTGAGGCAAGCTGGGTGCTCGAAGATAACGATATGATGAATCGCGGATTAGAATTGATGAAAGCAGTCAGGTATAAATCCTACAGGATCTGGGAGATTGAAACTTGATTTACTCATGAAAATATTTATAATAATTCTATTACTCCCGGTTCTGCTTTATGCACAATTTACTAATGATGATCAGGACCTGGTAAAAACAACTTTTGAACGATCGTTCAATAAACGGGTAATATCAAACTACTTAAATGCCGGGGGTGGGCAGAAAGTTAATGCCGCTTTACTAAGTATATCAAACAGTGAAGATACATCTTTTATTCCTGATATTATTTCATTACAATTTGCAAAACATGCAGAGTATATCTGTTTTGCTTTAGGACAGCTCGGCAGCAGCAGTATTTCTTCTGATTATGTTTGGAGTAAACTTCACAGCGATGATATAACTAAATTCTCGCGTTATTTATTCGAAGCATTGGGTAAAGTAGGAAGTGAAGATGATCTGAAAAAAATAATTACTCTTTATGCAAATTTCGATGGACCGTCTTTCCCTTATAGCGGTATATCTTTGGCGGTTTATCAATTTGCTTTTAGAGGAATAAAAAATGAAAGTTCCATCCGAATTCTTATTGATGAAATCGATAACCCTATTACCCCGGTTGAATCCAAGAACGACGCTCTTTTCGCTTTAGCAAGATTGGGTAATTCGGAAAAAATTAATGATGAATTGAAAAGAATCCTACTACTTCATCCTTCTGAAAATCCTGATACCGTAAAACTTAAACAATTTGCATTAATGAATCTTAGGGTAGAAAAATTTTTCCCGCAGGATAAACAACTATTTAGTCTTTTACTCACCGCAACCAATCCCCTTCTGCTGATTGAAGCTGCCAAATCTTTGGTCTATTATAATTTTAACAGTACGGATGATGTTTTAGAATATCTTAAACTTTTAGATAATGGAAATCCTAACGTATCAGTCTCTGCGGCAGCTTCTTTAAAAAATATTACTTTGCCCATAGGCACAGAAGATTCTTTAAAATCAGTTATAAGTAAGCTTATTCTTAAAAAGAACCTTGCAGCAAACACAAAAGGTGAACTTTTTCTCTCCTATACAAAGCTGTTCCCGAAAAGCGATGTAACCCCATTTTTAGACTCGATAGATGACCGATTCTATTATGATTATCTCGGTTCAAATACTCAGGATAAAAGCAGTCTGTTATTTTTATTGCGAAAATATGAGATTGAAGAAAATCTCGCGGAAAAAATCGACTTACTATCAAACATATTGAACTTTCAAGAATCTTTTTCTCAAAACAAAAATTTGTATGAAGCCGTTATAAATAGTCTCTCCTCCGGATTTGCTCCTTTGGTTTCAATTGCTGCCGACGGAATAGATTCATTACTGATAATAAAAGACAGGGGAAAGCTTATTACAATTATTCAACGGCAGATAGCTTACAGGAAAAATGACCCCGATTTCATGGAAGGCATAATGTCTTTAACTTATCTTGCAGAAAGAATCGATTCGAGTTTGTTTACAGAAGTAATTGATGAATTAAACGAATCAAATCTTTACTCGATCAGGAAATTCATCGCAGATAAATCGGGACAGAAATTAAAATACGAAAAACCTTTGCAAGATTTTAACGAAATTTGGAGAAATGCTTTCACTTACAAAACTGCAAATGTTGAAACAGAAAAAGGGAATTTCACAATTGAATTTTTACCCCGGTATGCTCCCGTATCAGTTGGAAATTTCTGCAAGCTTGCCGGTAAAGGATTTTATAACGGTATTGAATTCCACCGGGTTGTTCCCGGCTTTGTAATTCAGTGCGGAGACCCATCGGCAACGGGATGGGGCGGACCCGGCTATGACATCATTTCAGAATTCTCTCCTCTGCCTTACGATATTGGAATGGTTGGAATGGCAAGCGCCGGCAAAGATACCGAAGGATCGCAATGGTTTGTTATGCAGGGTAACTATCCGCATCTGAACGGCAGGTACACAATATTTGCCCGTGTCACCAAAGGGATGGATGTCGTCTATAAAATTGATCAGGATACTAAAATTATAAATGTAACTCTTCTCCCTTAAGGTTCGGCAGAATCATATCGACCTGTGTGTGAAGGATCAATTTTTTTAAGTTTTGTAAAAATCGTTTTATCGGGGTAGTCTTTAAGGTGATCGGTTATCTCTCCATACTTTGCATCGAACCATACCTTCACAAGAACACTTTTAATTAAACCTTCCTTTTTATAAATAGTATAAAGAATGTCAATCGGTTCAACTAACTTTGTCTGCCCAACCTGTTTATTCTTCGCAAAAATATCTATACCGTAATGATAATCGAATATTGCAGAACGGAAGCTTGCATATTTTTCAGACAACAGATCATTTACCAATCCCCACCGGCTATAAGGGCTGCTGCTAGCCAACCATCCGTTACGGTTTTGACTGTTTGAAGCAAGGTTTACTATGTTATATGCTTTTTTAAAATACGGTGTGCCTCCAAATTCCGCCCATGTATCCATATCGAACCCGATAATTATTAATGCATAATAATCTAACAAGCTTGTTAACGGATCAAATGCATCGAGGTTTGCATACATCGATTGCCCCACTTCATATTTGAACGACCATTTGCCGTCGTTAATGGTTAACATTGGCGAGTTGCGCGTCGATTGATAAATAGGTCGCTGACTTACCACAACAATCTGCGCACTATAGTCAACATCGCTTGAAGCACCTGTAAAAAATATATTCAACGAACATTCGATTTTATCTCCATCCCAGTTTTCATCTGTAAAATGGGTGTTGTTCATATAATCCATTACAACATTTTTAAAATCACTCAACAGTTCTCTGTTATTAACCGGAAGATTTTGATAATTTACTAAAACATTACAATTTAATTCTTGTGAATAATTGTAAGTAGTAAAAAGCAGTAGTAATAGAATCAGCTTTTTCATTAATTAACCTGATTGATTATTTTTTATTGATTTAATATATGAAAATAGATATACTGTCTCAATGATATTTTTTAATTATGATTAAACACTGCATATTATTAATTGTTCCGTTTTTAATAATAAATGTTTCTTACTCTCAATTCAACCCGGGAGCAAAACAAATAGCTCTGTCAAATTCCGATGTTGCACTTAGTAATGATGTGTTTTCCGTGTTCAACAATCCGGCGGGTTTATCACAATTAAACTGGCGGGAAATTGGGGTATATTATTCCCCCGCTCCGTTTGGATTGAGCGAGCTGGCTAACGGCTATGTTGCATATATCGAGCCATTCTCATTCGGATCGGTTGCTCTTGGAGGGATGACTTACGGTTTTGATTTATACAGGGAATCGAAAATTGTCCTTGGCTATTCTTACAATTATAACGACTTGTTTTTTGCGGGGGTAGCTTTTAACTATCACTCCTTTTCGATTCAGAATTACGGCAGTGCCGGCGTGTTTTACATAAACCTTGGCGGACTTGCTTACCTGACCGACAAACTCCGCTGGGGTTTTTCAGTATCGAACATAAACAAAGCAACAGTTGCAGCAGAAGATGATCAGATACCGATGGTTTTTGCTACCGGCTTTAGTTATGATGTAATTGATAATTTAAATTTGAATCTCGCCCTCGAAAAAGATATTAGATTTAAACCGTCGGTACAATTCGGTGTTGAATACTCAATAATCAAATACCTTACCTTAAGAACAGGTTTTCAGAATGAACCGGCGAGATATTCAGCCGGCATTGGAATAAATTATTCTATCATAAATCTGGATTATGCCTTATTTACTCACCAGGATCTGGGGCTAACCCATCAGGTTGGGGTAATAATAAGTTTCGGAAAAACAGAAAGCCGTTCAAGACAGATAAAAAAATATTTAAATAAAAAATAATAATGTTTCCGCACAAGAAAATATTACTTCTTTTGATTTTATCCTTTAACCTGCCCGGCATCCTTTTAGCGCAAACAGATTCATCATACATCGAAACGGAAAACGTGCTGGAAGATATTTTACAGGAACCTACAGGGCAATCGGATGATTCTAATCTTTTCGATATACTGGAACAGCTTAAAAGAAATCCAATCGATTTGAACAAAGCGGACATATCGGATCTTCAGCAGATTCCCGGTGTAGATTTGCATACGGCACAAATAATAATCAAACACAGAAAAAGATACGGTAATTTTTTTTCTACACAAGAATTATATGCGGTACAGGGAATCGGGAAAGATGAAGTTAAAATGATGATGCCGTTTATAAAAGTAATTCATCCTTCCGAACTGCAAATTGAAAAAGAGCAGGAACAAGGTGCGGTGAATCAAATTCTCGGCAACACCTATTTCGTTTCGAGAAGCAGGTTCTCGAACGATCTTCAAACACGAAGAGGCTTTTTAGAGGAGAAATTTCAGGGCAGCAAGCCCAAAATTTACAACCGCTTTTACCTGAAGTATATGTCGAATTATCAGTTCGGATATATTGCAGAAAAAGATGCGGGCGAATCGGCTCTTAATGAATTTTATTCGGTTCATTTTGCTATTAAAAACCTTGGTTTTATAAAGACACTTGTAATAAGTGATTATCTTGTAGAGTTTGGACAGGGATTGGTTTTGTGGAGTCCTTACGGTTTTTCGAAAGGTTCCGATGCAATCTACCCTTTAAAAAAGAAAGGCAGATACATTCGTCCTTATTCGAGCGCCACAGAGAACAATTTTTTCCGCGGTGCCGCAGCTTCGATAAAGTTAAACGATTTTATTGTTTCCGGTTTCTTTTCAAAAAATAAATTTGATGCCCATATCGATACTGTTACCGGCGAAATTCTTTCGGCTCCGGTTAGCGGATTTCATAGAACCCAAAGTGAAATCAGCAAAAAAAATGCTGCCGAAGAAAAAGTGTGGGGTGCAAGAATTGATTATTCGAAAAGAGATCTTTTATCTGCCGGTTTTCTTTATTATAATTCTAATTTTTCAAACCCGTTTTTACCAAAAGCTATTTTTAATCTAAAAGGTAACTCGTTTAATTATTATTCGTTCTATTACGATTTAATTCTTAGCGGCATAAATGTATTCGGGGAATTAGCATACAACGGAACATCTGTTGCTTCTATTAATTCGTTTCAGTTGTCTGTTAGCAGGGATTTTGCATTTATTGCCTCTATACGAAGCTATCCGAGAAATTATATCAGTCTGCATGGTTATGCATTCGGGGAAAGATCGGGTGCAACGAACAATGAATTTGGTATTTATACGGGGATAAAATGGAGAACATCAATCGGGCTTTTAAATTTTTATTATGACCAGTTTAAATTTCCTTATGCCACCTATAACAACCCGATGCCGAGCGAGGGTGATGAATTCTTAATAGATTTATTAAGCAAACCGTTTGAACACGTAGCAACAAGGATTAGATTTAAATATGAAAACAAAGATATTACTGTTGATAAAGATAACAGGAAGCAATTGGTAAAAAGGTTGAGACAGGTTTTTCGTTTTGAATTGATCTACAACATCGCCGGCAAATTACGGCTCAAGGGAAGGTTCGAATACAACAATTACAGGGTGGCTTCTGTAATTGAGAAAGAAAACGGATATCTTTTTTTTCAGGATATCCGGTATGCTCCTAGTTCGCACTTAAACATATACGGCAGAGTTATATTTTTCAGAACAGATTCGTTCAACTCGGCAATATATGAATATGAAAATGATTTAACCGGTGTGCTTACAAACCGTGCATTGTTCGGGGAAGGAATAAGATGGTATTTCATCCTCAGGTTCCGCCCGCTCCGGTTCCTTACAATTTCTGCTAAATACTCCGAAACTTACAAACCGAAAGAAAAAAACCTGGGGTCGGGCTATAACGAAATTGAGGGAAACCTCGATAACCGGCTCAGCTTCCAGATGGATATTAATATTTAAACTTGCAGTTACTTATTTAATAGCAAATAGCGTATTTCATTATAATTAAATTATTTATGGGGATTTTTATTATCTTATAATTATATTTATGGTTGTGTTAATTATATTTTACATTTAAAATAGAATCAATAAATTTAACGACGGTTATGCAAAGCTCTAAAATAGATTTCTTGTCTAAATACAATAGCCTGATAGAATCGGCACTCACATCGGCAGATGAGTTTCCCAACGATCTATGTGAATTTCTTGTTAATGAATATGAACTCGAAGCAGTTGTTTTGACCAGGATTACAGAGAGCAACATAGAAATTTTAGGAACTTCCGGTAACTCGAGAAAATCTTTATCCAGGGAATCGCTGATAAAGTGCAATAACTGTACGGCACGTAAAGAGAATACAACCGAAACTTATTTTGTAGTTGAAGAAGAATGTGGATTTACTGCAACTGATGTAGTTGTAAACGAGGGCTGCCTGCACATAAGTGTTTCTGAAAATGAGAAAGTGATGCTTAAGATTGCAAAGAAAACCGAATTCAGCCAGAGTGACATTGGAAATTTAGTTGTAATCGGAAATTCGCTGAAAAATATTTTGCTTCTCTGGATGGGTAAGAAAGGCGGTTTAAGCAGCTCGTTAAGTCAAATCATTGCATCGATTGCTCATGAATTACGCACACCTACAAACAGCATAATGGGTTTTGCCTCGCTGCTAACAGAAGAAAACCTTTCTACCGCTCAAACCGAATATGTCGATACGCTAAAAGAAAATGCTTACGACCTGCTTTCGCTTATAAACGACTTAATTGAAATAGCCAAATTAGAAAAGGGTGAAAGTAAGACAACTTATTCTACGGTTAATATCCCGCAATTTCTGAATGAAGTAATAAGATTATTTGATGAAAAGATCGATAGTAATGTTATCGATTTTATTGTGAACATAGATGATAATCTTCCCGAATCAATAAATCTAGATGCTCAAAAGCTAAGGTATATTTTGCTGAATATTATTAATACCGCATTACGCTTAACAGAGCAGGGAAAAGTTACGGTTTCTGTTTTTACAACGGAAAAGAACAAACTAAGCTTTAGAATTACAGATACGAGTCCGGGTATCCCATCTGAGAAACTGGAAAAAATATATGAACCATTTGCCTTGAATGATCTGATAGTTCACAAAATCGGGAATACGACGGGGTTGGGTTTAACACTTGTAAAAAGATTTATAGATTATTTGAACGGCGATATAGATATAACAAGCACCCTGGGAAAAGGTACATCCTACTATTTAGCAATTCCGGTAAAAGAAATCTCAGAAATAGAAGGACAAATTAGCGGGCTGCCCAAACCATCGAAGATAAACAAAGTATTAGTTATTGAAGATGATTATGCAACATCAAAACTTTTGAGCAATTACCTGCAAAAGTGGGGTTACGAACCTACTATTGTAAATTCGGCGGAACAAACTTTCCAGGTTATCGAAAAGGATACATTCCTCGCTGTATTAATGGATATTGTTTTGCCGGACTCAAACGGGTTGGAACTCTTACAAAAACTCAGGAAAAACCCAAAGACAAAGAGAACTCCCGTTATCATCTGTTCGGTAGAAGCCGAGCAGCAAAAAGCTTTTCTGATGGGCGCAGTTGAATACTTTGTTAAACCAATTAATTATAAATATCTTGTTGAAGTCTTAACCCATTATAAACTTCGTAAAGATTCTAATATTTTAATTGTGGATGATGATGTCCCGACATTAAACTTGCTGAAAGAATCCGTACACAACGCAGGGTTCAACCCAATTGCCGAAACACATTCCCCAAAAGTGATGGACCTTATTGAAAACATCGATCTCGACCTTGCTATTATCGATCTCGATATGCCGGAGATTGATGGATTTGACCTGATCAAATTAATAAAATCGAAACCAAACTTTGCAAGATTACCGATTATTATTTATACCGGTAAAGAAAATTATGAGGAAGACCTTAAGAAAATAGACGGCATGTTTGAAGATCTGCTTACGAAGAGCAGCACAAATATTGAAGAGCTGCAAAATGTTGTTGCTTCGATGATAGACCGTTATGAAGAGCCGTCAAATCCAGAAGAAGTGAAAGAAAAAGAAGACACGGTAAAAATTCTTTTAGTTGAAGATTATAAACACTCTCAAATTATTGTAACAAGATTACTGAAAAAGAATAACTTCGATTCGATCGTAGTTGTGGAAAACGGACAGGAAGCTTTAGACCAGGTGAAACAGCAAAAATATGATTTGATCCTTATGGATATGCAGATGCCTGTTATGAACGGGTTTGAAGCCACACAAAAAATAAGACAGCTCGAAGAATATAAAGACACTCCTATTATTGCACTTACCGCTTTTGCCATGAAGGGCGACCGGGAAAAATGTTTGGACGCAGGCGCTACCGATTACATTCCCAAACCTATCGACAGCCAGGAATTTATCCAGAAGGTAAAATATTATACCGAAAAGAAAACCATGGCACAGCAAAAGAATTAATGTCACTGCTGTCCAAATTATTTTTTTTGGTTGGATAAAAATTTAATCTCTAATATTATGCACTATTTCAATTGGTTTTCGGATTTTACCAAATTCTTCTCTCTTTTTACCTGTCCCGACTTTTGCGGGAAGAGAGATTAGAGTGAGTTCATTAATAAATCAAAATCCGAAAACCAAATTAAAAGTAGACTGAATGAAACCTTTTTTATTGCCGGAGTAATAGTATTTGTAATCAATTTTATTTTTTACACTGTTAGAAGCCTTTGCAAAACCTATATAAGGTAAACAAATAGTATTAATATTAGTGTCAAAATTAATCAATAAGGAAGGCGAAGCATTGAAAAATGAATAAAATAGCACTTCCAAACCAATCAAGTATATTAAGCATTTTGTGAAGAATAAGTTTCGCGAAGCCTCCTGTTAGTATATAAACGACTTATTTTAAACAGATGCGGGTCAGGCAATTTTTTTAGATACTTTTTTATCCCCTGCCAACTATTTTCAATCCAAATTGTTAACTTTTAAGTTTGAATTTTCATCATTAAGGAATTGCTGACTTATGATTAACGAAACACCAAGAGTAAGATTTGCACCAAGCCCGACAGGATACCTGCATATCGGGGGTTTGAGAACCGCGCTTTACAATTACTTGTTTGCACGAAATACGAACGGAAAATTTATTCTGCGCATCGAGGACACGGATAGAAAAAGATACATCGAGGGCGCTGTTGAGAATTTACTTAATACGCTTAAATGGGTCGGTCTGGATTACGATGAAGGACCTGAAGTTGGTGGTGATTACGGTCCTTATTATCAATCTAAAAGACTGGATATTTACAAAAAATATGCTGAAGAATTAATCGAAAAAGGCAAAGCTTATTATGCATTCGATACACCGGAACGGCTTAAACAGTTGCACGAAGAACAGCTTAAGAAAAACGAACAAACGAAATATGATAAGTTCGCTTTAACTTTACCGGAAGAAGTCATAAAGCAAAAAATAGAAAGCGGCGAACCGTATGTTGTCCGGCTTAATGTACCACCAGATAAATCTGTAATTGTTGATGATTTAATTAGAGGTAAAGTTGAATTCGATACTAATATAGTTGACGATCAAATTCTAATTAAGAGCGACGGCTTCCCTACTTATCATCTTGCAAACGTTGTAGATGACCATTTAATGAAAATAACTCATGTAATCCGCGGTGAAGAGTGGTTATCATCCACACCCAAACATGTTTTGCTTTATGATTTTTTCGGTTGGGAAAAACCAATCTTTGCCCACCTTCCGCTGCTGCTGAATCCGGATAAAACAAAACTCAGTAAAAGGCAGGGCGATGTTGCAGTAGAAGATTACAAGGATAAAGGTTACCTTAAAGAAGCATTGATAAATTTTGTAGCATTGTTAGGATGGAATGCCGGCGACGAACAGGAATTTTTTACGCTCGATGAACTGATACATAAATTTACACTTGAAAGAGTTCACAAAGCCGGTGCTGTTTTTAATCTTGAAAAGTTAGTATGGCTTAACGCCGAACATTTACGCAGTAAACCAAACGCAGAACTGCTGCAAATGTTAAGGGAAGAACTGAAAAAATCAAAATATGCAGATTTAAAAATAGAAGATAATAAGCTTCTATTAATTATCGAGGCAATGAAACCGAGAGTAGAATTCGTAAAAGAATTCATAACAAAATGCCCTTACTTTTACGAAGCACCGACAGAATACGATGAAAAAGTTATTAAAAAAAGATGGAAGGAAGATTCACCCGGGCTGCTTTTAAAACTGAGAGATAAGATTGCACAGTTGGATGATCTTAAAAAAGAAGATTATGAAAACATACTAAACAATCTTGCTGAAGAACTGAACATAGGCAAAGGGAAATTAATCCATCCCGTAAGACTCGCTGTCTCCGGCAGCGGAACAGGACCCGGCATCTATAATTTATTATACATTATCGGTAAAGATGAATGTATAAATAGAATTAACCGTGCGTTAGAAAAAATTAAAACTACAAATCCTGATTTAACGGAAGAAAATTAATAATGGAAAAAGAAGAAAAGAAAAACAATCAGCCGCCTAATGAGGAAACCACCTCTAAAATGCCCCAAAATTTTATAAAGGAAATAATAGACGAGCACCTTCGTACAAATAAATACGGCGGCATCGTGCATACAAGATTTCCTCCCGAACCAAACGGATACCTGCATATCGGGCATGCTAAATCTATCTGTCTTAACTTCGGTCTTGCCGAAGAGTATAACGGTTTATGCAACCTCCGTTTCGATGATACTAATCCCACAAAAGAAGAAGAAGAATATGTCAGCTCGATTAAGGAAGATATAAAATGGCTCGGCTTCGATTGGGAAGATAGGGAATATTATGCGTCCGATTATTTCGATACGCTTTATGAATACGCCGTAAAACTTATTAGTAAAGGAGTAGCTTATGTCGATTCATTAACTTCCGATGAGATCAGGAAATATAGAGGTACGCCAACGCAGGCAGGAAAGGAAAGCCCGTATCGTAATCGCCCGGTTGAAGAAAACTTAGAGTTGTTTGAGAAAATGAAGAACGGCGAATTCAAAGACGGCGAATGTGTTTTGAGAGCGAAAATTGATATGGCTTCTCCAAACATGAATATGAGAGACCCGGTTATGTACAGGATAAGACATGAATTTCACCATCGCACCGGTGATAAGTGGTGCATTTATCCGATGTACGATTGGGCACATGGTCAGTCGGACTCGATCGAAGGTATTACACATTCAATCTGTACACTCGAGTTCGAGAATCATCGCCCGCTTTACGATTGGTTTATAGAACAGCTCGAAATCCATCACCCTCGACAAATTGAGTTTGCAAGATTAAATTTAAGTTTTACTATAATGAGCAAACGTAAATTGCTCGAGCTTGTTGAAGGTAAATATGTTACTGGTTGGAATGATCCGAGAATGCCGACACTGTCGGCTATGAGAAGAAGAGGTTATCCGCCCGAAGCAATTCGTCATTTTGCTGAGCGGGTTGGAGTGGCAAAACGCAACCAGGTAATTGATGTGGCTTTACTTGAACACAGCGTTAGAGAAAATCTTAATAAAAATGCTCAGCGTGTGATGGGTGTGCTTCGCCCGTTGAAAGTGATCATTACAAACTATCCCGATAATACGGTAGAAGAACTGGAGGCAGTCAACAATCCCGAAGACCCTTCTATGGGAAAAAGAAAAGTTCCGTTCAGTAAAGAATTGTATATTGAACAGAATGATTTTAAAGAAGACCCTCCAAAGAAATTTTTCAGGCTTGCACCGGGAAAAGAAGTTAGATTAAGATATGCATACATAATTAAATGTGAAGAAGTTATTAAAGACCCGGTTTCGGGTAAAGTAATAGAACTGCACTGTTCATACGACATCGATACAAAAAGCGGTTTAGGTAAAAGTGATAAAAAAGTAAAAGGAACAATTCACTGGGTTTCTGTTCAGCATGCATTTAATGCTGAAGTAAGACTCTACGACAGATTATTTACGGTTGAAGACCCGGTAGGTGATAAAGAAAAAGATTTTAAAGAGTTCTTAAATCCGGATTCGCTCGAAACACTTAAAGAATGTAAACTCGAACCGGGATTAAAATCGGCAAAGCGCGGCGAAAGATTTCAGTTCGAACGACTGGGTTATTTTTGTGCGGATCTAATTGATAGTGAAGATGGAAAACCTGTGTTCAACAGGATTGTTCCTCTGCGTGATACCTGGGCTAAAATAGCCAAGGCACAAAAGAAAAATTAGAAAGTTCTGCACAATAACGTTAAGCTTTTAAGTACTCGGGTCCGATAGTTTTATAAATATGCATCAGTTGAAGCAAGTGGAGTACGCCGTTACGGTCAGAAGAATTTCTAATACCTTTTGCGCTGATAAATCTTCTGATTTCTCCTGTGAATTTGCCGAACTCATCGACAGCTTTAAGAACTACTCTACCGCTATCGTCTATATCGTAGTGCCCCTCGATTCCGATGAATGTTCTGATCATTTTATTCCCTTATTTTTTTGATTGTAATTTTTCAGACATTTATGCTTTCATCAAAAGCATTTTTGTCTAAATCAGTTAGATCCAAATCTTCGATATGATATTCTTCTAAAAGATCGTTTATCTCTTCATCTTCACTTAGCAATGATTCATCCCCCGGTGCTGTGAATGAGAGGTACGAAAAAGTATCATCATATAAAGAATCATCCAGCCTGTTTTTTTTATTTGGCTTCATATTGCCTCCTATGCAATGTTTTTGAACAGTTTATTTTGCCAAATATTATGCCATAGGTGCATTTTATCTTCAATATATACAATAAGTCCTTTTTTTAACAATCGGGGAGCTATCTTTAGATTTTAAACTGACTTATAAGAATATTACTACTTAATCGCGGGACAGAATTTCAGTAAAAATTAAACCCCGATGAGAAGATTTTTCAAAGTTTAACTGTAGTAAATGTTATTGATTGCGGGAGAGAAGTTTGTTAAATTTGCGCTGTTCAAAATGACTTTTCAGTTGTTTAACAATTAAAATATTGAATTGCCGAAGTGGCGAAATTGGTAGACGCGCTAGACTCAAAATCTAGTCTGGTTCACACCAGGTGCCGGTTCGAGTCCGGCCTTCGGTACTAAAAAACTCTCAAATATGGTAGCTTTTTTATTATGATGTAAAATAAATGTTTGATGACTAACTCAAGCAAAGAAAATTATTTATTAAACATGTTTAATTTCAACTAAATTTTACTTTATGCTGTAAAAAAAGAAATAGAAACCTACAATGAAAACATTCCTTTGAAATTAGAAAGTTAGTCTCGATGTTTTTTATCGGGACATCTTCTTGTCTTAGCTCTCACGAAGTAATCATTTCGAGAAACACTGGATTATCTCATGGCAAGTTTTACCTACCGAAGCTGCTGTTTAGCGTAGGTGGTCTTCGAGATGAATCTTTTTATAACGTTAAGTAAACTTTAGTTTAGTCTAACCCTCTTTCATACTTAACTGAATTCGTTTTCTTTCAACATCGATATTCACAACTCTAACAATTATTTTCTGGTTTAACTTTAGAACTTCCGCCGGGTCTTTAATAAAGCGTTCTGTAATTTGTGAAATATGAAGTAAGCCGTTTTCTTTTATTCCAATATCTACAAAAGCGCCGAACTTTGTCAGGTTTGTTACAATACCCGGCAAACGCATTCCCGGCTTTAAATCTGCTATACCGCTAATGTTTTCTGAAAATGAAAATGTTTCTGCCTTACCTCTAGGATCCAGCCCCGGTTTTTCCAGCTCCTGCATAATATCTTTTAACGTCGGCAACCCGACCGTACCGGTTACATAATTACTAATATCGATTTGCCGGCGTATATTTGCAGCTTCAATTAACGACTTAACAGGTTGAGATAAATCCTTTGCCATCTTTGCAACTATCGAATAACTTTCAGGATGAACCGCGCTGTTATCGAGCGGATTCTCAGCACCGGGAATTCTTAAAAATCCTGCAGACTGCTCGAATGCCTTAGCTCCCAACCCTTTCACCTTCAACAGTTCCTTTCGTGAGCGAAAGGATCTGTTTTCACGCCGGTAGTCTGTTATTGATTTTGCAAGCTTCGGTCCGATACCCGATACATAACTAAGTAAATGCCGGCTGGCTGTATTTAATTTTACGCCAACCTGGTTTACAACCGAGGTTACCACATGGTTCAGACCCTCTTTCAAATTATCCTGGTTAACATCATGCTGGTATTGCCCCACACCGATTGACTTGGCATCAATTTTAACAAGCTCGGCAAGCGGGTCCATCAGCCGTCTTCCGATAGAGATTGCACCACGGAAAGTTAAGTCGAGATCGGGAAACTCCTCTCTTGCAGTTTCCGAGGCAGAATAAATAGATGCGCCTGCTTCATTAACCATAAACACTTCTGTTGTGCCGGAATTACTAATTAGGGATTTAATAAACCGCTCTGTCTCCCTGCCCGCAGTTCCGTTTCCGATTGCAATTGCTTCCACTTTATATTTTTTCAATAGCCCTTTTACTTTCTCCGATGCTTCATCTGATTTTTCCTGAGGGGGATGCGGAAAGATAGTCGTGTTATGTAACAGGTTCCCCTGCCGGTCGAGGCAGACCAGCTTGCAGCCCGTCCTGAACCCGGGATCTATTGCCATTGTAACTTTCGGACCAAGAGGAGCAGCCAATAGCAACTGGCGCAAGTTAGTAGAGAATACGCTGATTGCCTCTTCATCGGCTTTTGCTTTTGCACTGTTCTTAAATTCGGTTTCAATCGACGGCGCCAATAATCTTTTATATGCATCTTTGATCGATAAACTTACCTGAGCCGCAGATTCATTTTTATTTTTTATAAAGATATTCTGCAAGCTTTCAAATGCCGAATCAGAATCTGTCGATATCGACACAGTTAAAATGCCTTCCTGTTCGGCTCTTCTTATTGCCAGCAGGCGATGACCGGGGCAATGTTTTAACGGCTCATTAAAATCGAAGTAGTCGCTGTACTTCGTTCCTTCATCCATTTTCTTCTTTATCACTTTTGAACTGATTACCGCATCACGCTCAAATTGCTGCCTGATTGTATTTCGTGCATCCGCATTTTCATTAATCCACTCTGCAACAATATCTCTTGCCCCGGATAGCGCGGCTTCAATATCCGGTACTTCATCGTTTAGATATTTTTCCGCAACCGGTTCTATTTTATCTTCCTTCTGCTCCATAATTATTTTTGCCAAAGGTTCTAATCCTTTTTCGCGCGCCGCACTTGCCCTGGTTTTTCGTTTTGGTTTGTATGGAAGATAAATATCTTCAAGCTCTGCCATATTCCAGCAGTTATTAATTTTATCCTCTAACCCGGGAGTTAACATTTCCCGGTCGTTTATGCTTTTAAGAATAGCTTCACGTCTTTTAACCAATTCCAGCAATCGTTTCCATTCTTTTTCAATAGCTGTTACCTCTGTTTCATCGAGACTTCCCGTAGCTTCTTTCCTGTATCGCGAAATAAATGGAATTGTTGATCCCTCCTCTAACAGCTTTACTGTATTTGAGACTTGAGATTTACTTATAGAAAGCTTACCGCTTATCTGCTTAATTAAAATTTCCGTCATCATATTCTGTAAAATGGATTTATGTGTCATTCCGGAATTCCGGTTTACCGGAATATCCGGAATCTGAATTAATTGTCTGTTTTTTTTAATTGGTGTTAATTTAATGATTATTTCATAATATCAACCTAAGAAAAAGTATCTCGACTGAGTCAGGATTGAATTGCCACGACCTTTAGGTCGTGGGCTAAATTAACAACCCAAGTATTGGCTTTAGCCAAAAATATAAGCTGAGATGTGGCTAAAGCCTAATATCTCTAGTGCTTACACGAACCCCGACTTAAAAGTCGGGGCAATTAAGTTGATGCGTTTGCACTTTCGTGTGAATGACAAACGAAGAAAGCTTTAAATTGTTTAATCACTAACAAAACTTACAACTGCAAATATAAGCGGATGTAATTCCACCCGAAAGCCCAGTTTATTATTTTATAAAAAAAACTTTGAGTGTTAGCCGGCTTAACTTGTGATATCGAATAGATATTATGAGGGGATTTGTTAATTTTGAAATCAATCTTCAGTTTAGTAATGAATAGGTAGAGGCAGGTTTTACTTATTGAAGAGGTTATAAATATCGTCTTACACATACAATTTGGTACTGTAATCAAATTTTCACAACATTTTTATAATTTATTCATTAATTATGGTTTTCACTAAAGTCAATATTTATTTTCCTTTCCATTTTGCTGTATATAAATAATAAAATTTATATTCTGGATCTGGAAAAACTAGAATACCATTTCCAGAATTGAGTAAATCTTTACACTCAGCTATAATTGATGAATCATCTAAACTATAAGTGTTAACTTCGTACATATCAAAATCATTGATAAAACGTTTTGCTGTATCACTAAATTCAAATAAAAAGGCAACTCTTCCTAACTCATACTGTTTCTCCAAATTTTTAAATTCTTGCATTATCGTTTTTATATTTGTTTCTGACATAAAATCCTTTCAGGTTATAATTTATCGAAAAAATTTAATTTAGCTATTTTAAAAATCCACTCTTACATTTAGGGCATTGCTTACCTTTGGAACCGCAACTATTGCAAAATTGTGATCCGCATTTATCACAAACATAAAAATATTTACCTGACTTTTCTGTTGAACTACATTGAACACATTTCATCGTAACCTCCATTATATTGATAATAAATTAATATTAAAGATTTAATAACTGCATAGCCGCTAATCTGTAAATCAGAATTTACCCGCTGCAGCTTTAACAGACGCGGGAAGTAATGCCAATTAACCGCAACTACTTTTTATGTATAAAAAATTTTATTTACTTAAAAAACTATATCTACTTGAATTTTAACTTATTTAAAGTGCTAGCTTGCCTTATCCTCCTTTTTAAATATCCCTGTAGCTTCTGATATTTTAAATGCACTAGATGTCAAGTCATATATTGCATATAAGCTAAGAATAAACATTCCTAATTTAATAGAATCAATCAGTTGAGTTTTTGATAAGAAAAATTGGTCCAATTTTATTAATGGGATATCGATATTTTCAAACAATGATAATATTGTTACGATAACGAAAAAGTAAAATATTAAAAATATATCATCTTTTATTTCCGAGTAGAATGATAAAATATTCGATTCTGTATCTTCTTTTTGTTCTCTTGTTTTTGAACGATCATTTTCAATAGCTTCTTTTATTTTATCAACCATTGACACTATAAAAGTAAAAATTGTTAATGCAAAACCAAGAAATATTCCGAGATATGTAAACAAAAAGGGATTATCAGAAATAACTTTAATATTAATATTAGTATACTTTATCAAAAGGCACGAGCTGATAAATAAAACAATAAATATTATTAATATATACACAGTAGATAATTTATTTTTTTTCATCATTGTGCTTATCCAAATCTTCAAAATCATTATTTAACTGTTCTTCTGAAATCTTATTAATATCCCGATCATAATGCTTTTTTAAAATATAAGTAAAGCTACCAATCTTTTCTTTGATGCCCTTTTTTGCAACTTCTACTACAAACTTTCCTGCTCCAGCAGCCGCTAATTTTATATAATCTGAAATATTATCCTTTAGAAGCTTCAACTTACCAAAAGCATTTTTTAGCTTAATATTGAACTCTGAAGCATTATAATTCTCGTGAATATCTTTTGCTAATTCACTAGCTCTATAGCGCGCTCCGAATAAATTTGGACCAGAAAGAGTTATATCAAAAGAATATATTGCATCATACTGTTGTAATTGTTCCCAAAAAGTAATTTCACTGGAAATTTCTTGGATTTTCGTAACAATACCAAATTGTTTAAAGTTGGCAGAAAAGTATTTTTCAATCTTAGACTTTGG
>BDSV01000056.1 GCA_002898075.1 bacterium BMS3Abin03 | reverse complement strand
TAGAGATCCGTCATTTTTTATCATTACATACCCCAACTTTTACCTTTCTCGGAAAAATGAGTTAATTTTTTTTAATGATTTCGGAGAAATGAATTAAAATGAGACACTAAGTTGTTGAGTTGCGCAATCTTTTTTCCAAAGGGATTACTTCGTAAAGGGTGGTGGGTTTATAAGCCTCCAAAACTTTTGGCTTTAGCCACAACTTGAGATAAAGAATGAAAACCTAAAACAGGTTGGGGTTAAAACTTCTAACTTTTTTGCTTTCCATTATCCCACGCCTTGAAAGGAGTGGCAATTCATCTGCTTGCAACAGAGAATCGTCCCCTATCAACTATTAAAATATTTGTTTTTGTTCTAAATTGCACCGTCCTTTAGGACGGTGAATTGATAGACCCCCAAGAAACTCCTGGCTTTAGCCATAACTTGTGCATACATTTAAAAACTTTTTATATATTATCTCTATAAATTTTTTTGCATAATAAAATCAACTCATTAAAATGCCATACGTTAAGATTTGGATACATCTTATTTTTTCAACTAAAAATAGAGCCCATCTTATCTCGAAACAATTAAAACCACAATTGCTTAAGCACATTAAAGAGAATTCTATTAAAAAGAATATTTATATAGATTTTCTGAACTGTGTTTCTGATCATATTCATCTTTTAATTTCCCTGAATTCTAAACAAACTATTTCTGAAGTCGTGCAACTTATAAAGGGAGAGTCATCTCATTGGGTGAATAAAAATAATCTTTTGCTAAATAAATTTGAGTGGCAGGATGAATATATCGCTGTGTCAATTGGCCATTCACAAGTTAATAGAGTAAGAGATTATATTAAAAATCAGGAGGAGCATCACAGGATGAAGACTTTTCAGGAAGAGTACGATGAGTTTGTTATGAAATATGGTTTTGAGATTGTGAAAAAGTGAGTCATTTCAAGTAATGGCTAAAGCCATATTGTTTACCCCACTATTTATCCCACGCCATAAATGGCGTGGCAATTCATAATCGCTATTAAATATCCTTCACTAACTAATTAAAGAAATTATATTTGATTTGAATAGCACCGTCCTTCAGGACGGTGGATAGAGAAACCCCAAAAACTCCTGGCTTTAGCCATAACTTGAAAGAAGTGTAAGTGAGAAACTCAATGTGGGGTTATCGGTTTCCATTATTCTATACCTTAAACCTGCCTGCTGTAGGCAGGAGGCGCGGAAATTCATCACCCTTTTTAATAATAATCATTCAATATTTACCTGAATTTTGTAAATTGTTTGTTATTATTTGAAGATAATTATTAGTGAAAAACAGGAATAAATTAAAATCTTACCAGAGCAGAAAAATACTATATCATAAACCGTTTTCCGTAATTACAGCGCTATCAAAAAGACGTATGTATGTTTAGGAAATCACATTTTCGTAGTTTGCTGTTTTTCATTATAATAAATAATTTTATGGTAAGAATGCAAAGGAAAAAAATGGTAACAATTATTAGCAGAAAAACCGGGACAGAAAAAATTAATAAGCTTCTGGCTTCTATAAGTAATAAGGAAAAGTATCTTAAAGCTTCTAAATATTCGGGTAAGTTAAAGCTTAAAGAAACACCGCTTACAATTCAAAAAAAGCTTAGAAATGAGTGGAATTAATCTTCTCTGTGATACAAATATTCTTTTGCTCCCTTTCATCCTTTTGAATTTTACATCCAGCCAAGTCAAAATTTTAATTAAATAAAAATTTATTTGTTAATTTAGTTTTGAATTGCACCGCCTTTTAAGGCGGCGGGTGATGAACAAACAATGCAAGCGGCTTTAGCCATAACTTGAAAGAGTGAATGAAAAATTAAAACAAGTTGGGGTTAAAACCTCTAGTTTTTTTGGCTTTCTATTATTCCACGCCTTGAAAGGCGTGGCAATTCATAACCCTTTTTAATAATAATCATTTAATATTTATCTGAATTTTGTAAATTGTTTATTGCTATTTGAAGATAATTGTAAGTAAAAACAGAAATCAATTAAAATCTTGTTAGAGCAAAAAAATATTTCTTTTTACACCATTCTGTGCAATTTCGGCGCAAATCCAATAGATGTAAATGTACTTATAGAATCCTGCACAAGGATTGCCGTTACACATTTAAAATTAATTTACAGTCGCATACAAAAATTGTTGATTAGTGATTCTCTTTCGCTTGAAGATCTGGCAATAGATTCTATTGCACGTTTGTTTGCTGTAAGTCCGGAATATAACAAGACACCTATTGAAAATGCTTTTCACAACTGGCAGCCGAAAATATCAAATGAAGATGAAGCAATTTATTTCATTAATAAAATTGTTTCCAACCGCGTGGAGCAGCACGTAAATAAGATGCTGCGCAACTCGGATCCATTCTTTGCAAAAATTTTAACCACCGTTGAGCATTATATAAATAAGAGCAGTTGTAAAAAGTTAAATCATTTTGGAAGGATATGTGTAGTTAACGAAAACATTTTCGAGATAACAGATACTGTAATCAACGATGATGAATTTTCTGTTTTGCCTGCTAATTTGTTTTTAGAAAATAAAGAACTGTTCCCTAATTTGTTTAATTTTTTAAGTGAAGAAACTGAGCATTTTCCCGCTATTCCGCTCAACTCTTTGGTTTACAAGTTAAAATATTTAAATGTGCAGTCTTTTACTGCAAGTGAGATAACCGCGAGTCATTTACCGAAAATTGAGATAGAGGAGATAGTCTGTGCCGGATTGAATTCCACGCTGAAAAAATTGGGGAGCGATTACATTGCCAGGTATAAAATAAGCGATGAGGATGGCGATCTGTTTAAAAAAGCATTAACGGATATTGCTGAAGATTTGAAGAATGGTGGTGTAAGTCCCGGTCTGTACAAATATTTGCAGAAACATTCTGAAGAGTTAAGTAAAGAAGATTATCGAAAAAAGTATCACAATATATTAGAATACCTGCTTAAATTGATGAAAAACGAAATTGGCGAAATGCTTGCCGGTAAAAAGATGTAAAAAATAATACGATTTTCCGAAGTCTGTGTTTTTCAAGGTATTAGGGTGATTGTTAAAGAAGGATTGATAATAATTTGTCATGCCCGTGAAAACGGGCATCTTAAAACATTAGATAGAATAGATTCCCACTTGCGTGGGAATGACAGCTTGCTGGAAATCATAGTATAGTTACTTAGAATGAATAAAAATATGAATATAAACGAACAAGACATTTTTAAGTATGTTTTTTATCCTCAAACTCTGAGTGAAGAAAAAAGAGAATTTCTGCGTAAGAATAAAAAGTACGAAAGCCAGATTTCATATTATAAATCTGTTAAAGATGCAATGGATTCTGAAACTTCTTTCAATCTTAAAAAGAAGATCGCCGCAAAAATTCCTGCTTACACTTTTGCAAATGTTTTTAAACTTCACGTGGTTAAGTTTGAAGAAGTAAAAGAATATCCGGGCAAGATAATATTTGCAGCAAAAACAAAAGATGATGTTCCTAAAATTAAAACCCGTACTTTCATCGATAACGAAAAGAATTTTTTGGTTAGAGTAATCAATTTCGAAAACTCAACAAAGATTTATCTTTTTACTCCTGCTGATGACAAAGTAGAAAACATCACAATAAAAATCTTTCCCGGGGGGGAAGAATTTTTTGTGATGGATAACAGCACACCGTTAGTAATTGATAAAAGAATTGATGTGGAATATATTGAATTAAGAGTAGGTGATGGATAGCAAGTTGAGACATCCCTATCTTTTTTTAGAGCGATTAGTTGAATAAGAAATCAGATCGATTCACAGGTTATCAAACAGAACCCCGCTGCATCATTCTTCTTCCGCACTTTTTATCTCTTTAAAATAAGACGATGCGTTAACTAATAGCGTTGTTCCCACATCGTTTAGAAGCTTGTTTATGTTGTTTATATAATCTTCTGCATTCTGCTCTTCGATTGGCGGAATTCCGAAAAATGTAATGGCTGCGGTTTGTGATTCTTCCCTGAATATTTCTTCTCTCGTTCTTTCACCGCTTGTGTTGTCGATTATTTTTATGTCTGCATCCAGCCGGAACGTTTGTAAAAACTTATTGGCTTCATTCTCTAAAATGTAGGTTCGTGAAAACTGATCTTTAATAGTAAGCAGCCTGATTTTCGCATTATACCAATCATCGTTAGATGTAATAAATCTTGCAAGAGTTAAAGCCAGCGAAAAGTTATTGCCTGCACCGCGCCACCAGATATCGATCCTTTTTTTATCGCCGAAACCATCGTCTTCATTAAAGTATAAAAATAACGAGTTGTAATCGAGTTCATTAAAAGTTTTGATAAGGTGGGCAAACTTTTTGGGATCTTTTGTGTTTCGCGCCCATCCCATAAGCACGGTGTTCGGATCGATGCTTGTGAATCCGTAAACATTTGCTATTACTTCCATACCTTCGTATATATCGCGGCATTCCTGTCTTCTTGTAAATATACCGGAATCATCTTTGGATTGATTATCTTCATCCTTGTTAAATGATTTTTCTGTTTTTGTAAAAAGCAATGTGGATGTGTTGTTTTCGATCAGATCAAAATTGGTTATTAAACCTAATCTGCCGGCAAGTGCTTTTGCAATTTCCAAAAGATAAGGTCTTGCGTAGCTTCCGCCGCTGAACAGAATGATGTTCGGTCGCCAGTTTCTCCATTCAGGCGGACGGTTTTTTAGTTTTATTAATGCGTAACGAACAACTGCCTCCCAGAATCCCGTCCATGTATCACCGCTTTTAAGTTTTAACTCTCTTCTTTGTAACAACAAAAATGTCGATCCTAAAATAACGGTAGCGGCAATCATTGCAAGAAAATCAAGCTGAATCATAACAATAAAACAAGCTGCCGATCCAAGCAAGCTAACCCATATCGGCACTTTGAATGCCGGGTAAAAGTCTGAACTTGCCCATCTTTCCAGTGCGGCGCTAAGATTTAAGAATCCATAAGTGGTTATAAAAAACATAGAAACAATTCTTGCAATTGCGTTCAGATCGCCGATCAAAATTCCTGCTTCGGCAATTACAGATGCAAGAATTAAAGCATTCCGCGGTTCATTTAATTCGCCGATTCCTTTAGAGAAAAACCTGCTTGTAATTTTATCCAAAGCAGTTGCCTGGAGTATACGCGGGGCAGCTAAAATACTGCCGAGTGCGGAGGATAGAGTAGCGCCCCAAATTCCTGCAATAACAAGCCCCGGAACTAAAGAGATGTGTTGCAATACATCCGGATCGTTTACTAATTCATTTGAATTTACGGTGAATGAAAAGAAAAATGCGAGGAAAATGTAAACTATTAGTCCGACTGAAATTGCGGCGATTGTTCCGCGGGGAATGGATTTTTTAGAATCTGCCAAATCGCCCGACATCGATACGCCTGCTTCAAATCCTGTAACGGCGGGAAAGTAAATTCCAAATAATAAAATAAACGGTGAGGAGTTATCTATTGGAAAAAGTAATGGTTCGGACGGGGTAAATTGGTGCTTTCCTAAAATGATTGAAACCAAAGAAAGAACTATCGCTGCCATAATATAATATTGTGTTTTTATGGCTAACGTTGTACTTAAAAATGTTACTCCGGTAACGATTAAAAGTATGATTGTACCCGCAATCCTGATAGTAGTCGGGGTTATTGCAATTCCCCAAAATCCCAGGAAGCTTTCGGCAAAACCTATAAGATATAAACTTATGCTAAAAGAAAGCCCAACAAAAAGAGCCAGACCTAAAGTACCGCCGGCAGGTAAGCCGAGACTTCGCGAAATGATATAATAAGTTCCACCGGTTTTTACTTTTTTATCGGTTGCAATTGAAGAAACGCTTAAGCCGGTTGTTATTGAAATAAGATGTGCAACTAAAATTATGGCGATTGTTGTAAAGAGTCCTGCCTGACCCACGATCCATGGAAGGCGCAAATACATTATTACACCAAGGATGGTAAGAATAGACGGAGTAAACACCCCGCTGAATGTACCGAATCTTTTTGTTTTCATAAAAGAATTTTAAAAACTAATATTCAAAAGATAGAAAAGATTATTCAAACATTTATTAAGTATGCACTATTTAAATTGGTTTTCGGATTTTACCATAAACCTTTTTATAACTTTTAATATACAAGGATAAAGGTGAGTTTATAATAAAACTAAAATCCAAAAACCAATTTGTAAAAGGTATATTATCATCCCGGGTATTCTTTTAATTAATTAGATAAATTCCGTTTCAAATAGTTAACTTATTTTATTAAACATTTTTTAATTTATGAGTTCGGTCTGAAAAGCAAATATCTCCGATTGTCATTTCCCCAGATTCGTCGGGAAATGTGGGAATTCATTAAATATTTAAATCTTTTTGATTCTTGTTTTCGCTATGATTACCTTTTTAAAGTGGACTCATTTATGCTTTCTAATTTTTAAGTGAACCGATGGAATACCGGCAGGCAAAAACAGGCAGACTAATGATAGATATTTTACCGGATAAATGTGACTTTTGCGGCTGCTGTGTCGGCGTTTGTCCCGAAGATGCAATTGAATTAAAAGAAGCGGAAATTTTCATAATCGATAAACGATGTACAAACTGTTCAAAATGTATTTGGAGCTGCCCGGTCGAGGTAATAGTTTTTAATAAAGAAGGAGTATTGCGCTAATCAGTATAAATCTGCTTAATCTGCGATATCTGCGTTCTATTACTAAATCTCAATAGAACACAGATATCGCAGATTTAACGGATAGTCGCAGATGGAATTTAATTTATGAAAAATGAATACGACATAATAGTAGTAGGGGCAGGACCCGCGGGTTCGATGGCGGCGAGGTTTGCAGCCGAACAGGGTGTTTCTGTTATTATGCTTGAAAAAGATAGAGATGTCGGTTACCCCGTTAGATGCGGTGAGGCAATCAGCAGGGCAGGTGTGGAAGAATTTATTGAACCGGATGAGAGATGGATAAAAGCTCATATTACAAAATTCTGCCTTGTTGCGCCGGATGAAACAGAAGTTACGCTGCAATTTGATGCCCGGCAAGAAGGATATGTTTTAGAGCGAAGAATATTTGATTACGAACTCGCTAAAACAGCAGCCAAAGCTGGTGCACAAATTCTAACGCGCGCTTACGTTAACGGTCTGCTCTTCGACGGCGATAAAGTATGCGGTGTAAAATATGAGCACCAGGGTGAGCAAAAAGAACTAAAAGCTAAAATTGTAATAGCAGCAGACGGAGTGGAATCGAGAGTGGGCAGATGGGCGGGGCTTAAAACTCATATAGATTTTAGGGACATGGAAAGCTGTACACAAATCACCGCAGCAAACATTCCCGTAAACGACGATACGCTCTATTTTTATTTTGGTAAAGATGTTGCACCGGAAGGTTATTTCTGGGTCTTTCCAAAAGGTGATAATACAGCGAATATCGGCTTGGGGGTTAGCGGTGCAACCGGGAAGAAGAAATCGGCTAAAGCTTTTCTGGATGAGTTTATGGCAAAGCATTATCCAGACGCACCTATTCTAACATATATTGCAGGGGGAGTGCCAAGCTCAGTTACGCTTGATAAAATTTCTGCCCCGGGAATTGCACTTGTCGGCGATGCTGCAAGACAGGTAAATCCCCTAAGCGGCGGCGGAATAGCAAGCGGAATGATTGGAGGCAGTATTGCCGGAAAAATTGCAGCAGAAGCAATAAAAACGAACAAACCCGGTCATCTTTTAACTTACGATAAAGCGTGGAACAAACGGCTGGGAAAAAGACACGCTGTTTTCAACAGGATTAAGGAAGGCATCTTTAATTTTTCGGATGAAAAATTTAATAAGATTGCACGGTCTATAAATAAAATTCCTTACGAAAAAAGAACGCTCGGCAAAGTATTTACAACCGCTCTCATTAATCAGCCGTCTCTTCTTGTCGATGTTGCTAAAGTATTTGTTGTTTGAGCCGGTTTCGTTCCCTTCAATTAATCATACTTTTTAGATTTCCGGAATATGTAAATGTTTGTACCTTCTCTTTTTTTCTTGCGGTTTTCTTATGCTGGGAATTAATTAAAAATTAGTGTGATCCGTGGCAGATGAATTCTTTGCAAGGGCAGGCAGTTAGATACAATTCTAAATTGCGGCATGCCCGAATGTATTAAAAATTCTTAACCGCTAATTTCATAAATTAACACGAAATTAAGAAGCTGATTTTAGCTTAAAACTATTCAATTCTAAATCATAAATATTTAAGTTTGTATAAGCTAAAAAATCACATATTATAACTTTTATTATTTATGCCCGAAGATTTTTCAAAATTCGAAAAGATAATATTGAATCATCTTGATGATGACTATTACTGGTATCAGAACCTGAGTGAGAATGAAAACACTATTTATTTTTCTGAAGGCGTAAGGAATGTAACCGGTTACACGCCGGAAGAATTACAATCGATGCCGGGACAGGGAGAAGATATTGTATTAGATGAAGATCATAAAAGTTTAAAGAAGCTTGTAAATAAATTTAAAAGCGATCCGGCTAAAGATAAACTTACCATCGAATTTAGAATTAAAAGAAAAAACGGCAAGCTCGTATGGGTTAAAGAACAAATATTCAAGCAGAAAGATAACGATGGTAATTTAGCTAGATTCTACGGCAAGGTTTCCGACATC
This sequence comes from bacterium BMS3Abin03, assembly GCA_002898075.1. GTDB lineage: Bacteria > Bacteroidota > Ignavibacteria > Ignavibacteriales > Ignavibacteriaceae > BMS3ABIN03. The sequence continues at coordinate 2,306 of BDSV01000056.1, read as the reverse complement.
TCTGCGTTTAAGGATAGGGAAGTAGAATTGATCAACCGTGTTGAAGAATTAAAAGAGATTAACGCTTCAAAAGATAATTTTATTTCGATCCTGTCTCATGATTTGCGCGCACCATTCACGAGTATTCTAGGTTTTTCCGAAATCCTGTTAAACGAACCTAATATTTCAGATAAAGAGAAAGCAGAGTACCTCGCATATATAAACGATTCATCTCAAAACCAGTTACAATTAATTAACTATCTATTGGATTATTCGAGATTACAAACCGGCAAATTGAAAATCGACCCGCAGAGAGTTCAAGCACAAAGTACTGTTTTCAATTGCGTTTCATCGCTTACAGGGGTTGCAGTTAGAAAGAATATAGATATCAAAGTTAATGTCCGGGAATCTTTTTTCGTTGAAGCGGATGAGAGACTTTTAAACCAGGTGATTGTAAACCTAATAAGTAATGCAATAAAGTTTTCGCCCGAAGAAACAACTATTGAAATTTCCGCTAATATTTTTAATGATAAGTTTATTGAGTTTATTGTAAAAGACGAAGGCATCGGTATTTCGGAGGAGAATAAAGACAAACTATTTAAAATCGGAAAGATGTTTTCTACCGAAGGTACAAAGGGAGAAAAAGGTACCGGGTTAGGGTTGACCTTGGTAAAACAAATTGTCGAGAAACATGGCGGAGAACTGTGGTTTTATTCTACGCCAGGCGAAGGCAGCGAATTTCATTTTACACTTCCTTCATCCACAAACATTATTTTAATTGTTAAGAGCAATAGTAAAAAACGGGAAGAACTTTCTTCTATGCTGAAAAAGATGTATTCATCGTATGAAATTATTAGTGTTGAAGATGGTTATGAAGCACTAGGTATTATCCTGAATCAGATGCCGTCTCTCCTTATTACCGATCATGAAATGCCCCTGATGAATGGAATTCAGCTTGTTCAGTCGATCAGGAAAGAAAACAAAATATTAAGCGTTCCTGTAATTGCATTACTTAACAATGATTCCGAAACGCTGAAAAAGACCTATCAGGAATACGGAATTATAACCCTTTTAGATAATCCTTTGGATCCTTCGCGACTCAAAGAAAAACTGAATGAGTCGCTCATCAACTAAAATTAGCGCATTCGCGGTAATATCTTTTTATAATCATTCGAATTTTCGCAAACCTAATTCCCACATTCTAAATCAGAATCCTGAAAAAGAAGTTGTGGTGAATATAGTTTAACTTTCGAAACATTTTATCTCCATTGTTCACATCTGTTCAAAAAAAAAGAACTCTCTCTTAAAAAGAGAAAGACTTATTGACAATAAATCGATTTATGATCATGTGGGAACAGATTGTTAGCATGTAAAGCCCATTATTAATAAGCCCTTCTCTTGATAACAGAAAGGTTGGGATGAGTTCTGATTTAACAAAAAAACTTAAAAAATTTTACTAATTGAAATAAATATTCATTTTTCAATTTATATTGAACAGCAATACCATTATTCTAACAATTTAATTTTTGTGTTCAGGATTTCATTGCATTTATTATATTTGTAACTCTTCAATAAAAATTGTTATGGATACGATGGCAGAAAAATACTGGTTTGCACTTTACACGAAACCTCGAAACGAGTTTAGAGCAGAGCTGCAGTTAACCGAAAGGGGAGTTGATAACTACCTGCCCACGATAATTCGGCTAAAACAATGGAGTGACAGAAAAAAGAAAGTTACGGAACCATTACTGAGGAGCTACATTTTTATTTATGCGAATGAAGCAGAAAGGTTAATTGCAGTAGAACAGCGAGCCGTAGTACGCTGTCTTTTCGATCAGGGAAGACCTGCAAGAATACCGGAATGGCAAATAGACAGCTTGAAAAAAATGCTTGAAACAAAAGCCGATGTTATCGTACACAACGGGATTATCCCCGGTTCAAAAATTATTATTAAAAGCGGACCTTTCGAAGGAATAACGGGAACGGTTTTAGAGAGCAAAGCAGGTAAATCTATTTCCGTAACAATTGAGCTGCTAAACCGTTCTGTTATAGCTAAAATACCGGATGAAAGCATTCTGGATGTTATCCGGGAAACCCCGATTAAGTGATGATTTTAAGGTTTTTATGTTTAAAAGGATGCGGTCTTTCTTTCTTCTTATATTTTGTAAAAATAACCGAAAGAAAAAAATCTTACATTTTATCTCTTAATTTCTTAAGTTGATATAGTATAGAAATTGGAACTTATGATATGCTTAAACAGATTGATCTAACAGAACTTAAGAAAGGTGATTCCGTAGATCACTTTTTAATGATTAGAAAATTCGAGG
>BDSV01000055.1 GCA_002898075.1 bacterium BMS3Abin03 | reverse complement strand
ATTTGCCGGATGACGATGAGCAATACCCCTGCCCGTGCGGCGTGAATATGCTTCGATTTCAGGATCTTTTTTCATAATATCTTCAAACTGCAGCAAGAGTCTGTTTGTTTCTTCCAGCGATGTGCCCGGCGGTGCCTTGTAGTTCATAACAAACGCACCTTCATCCCATTCGGGTAGAAATCCGGTATGCAGCCGGGTAAAAAGGAATCCGCTTATTCCGATAGTGATTAAAAGAATTGCAAGAATTATTATTTTTTTACGAAGAAGAAATTGAAGAATTTTTTCGTAACTGCTGCGAACGCCCGAAAGAAAATCATCTTTTATTATAAAATGATTTTTTTTATTTAAGAATATGTAAGTGAAAATAGGCGTGATACTTACGGCAAGCAGAAGCGAAAGAAAAACCGCTATAGCAAGAGTTAAAGCCATCGGTTTGAAAAAAATGCCTGTTAATCCCGTAACAAAAATAAGCGGGACAAAAACAATTACCGTTGTAATCGTAGCTCCGAACATTGGTGGAATAACTTCCGCCGAACCTTTGACTATTGCTTTATGCAGCGGCTGCCCTTCGGAATAATGACGGATAACATTTTCAACTACAACGGTTGCGTTATCTACCAAAATTCCTAACGCTGCGGCTATTCCGCCTAAGGTCATAATGTTAATGGAAAGCCGGAAGATGTGCATAAAGAAAAAAGATAAGATCATAACCAACGGCATAAAGATTATAATCGACCAGGATGCACGAAAACTCCGGAGGAAAAATAAAACTATTAACGAGATGATTAAAATTCCGGCAATTATGTTTTCACTTACCCCTATAATTGAACGTTTAACAAAAGCTTCCTGGTCATAAGTTTTTTCGAGATGAATGTCGGGCGGCAAATCGGTTTTCAGCTTACCAATTAACCTGTCAATTTCATTCCCGACTGCAACGCCGTTTGCATTCGGCTGTTTTAAAACATCTATAAGAACAGCGCGGTGCCAGTTTGCGGTAGTTATAATGTATTCTTCTTTGTGCGTTAGCGATACGTCTGCAAGATCGCCGAGCTTAACGGGTATCCCGTTTCGTGAGGTTAGAACTGTATTTTTAATATCATCGACAGTGTGGAGAAGATCGTTTTGAAATCCCAGGTGAATACGGTATTTATCCGTTACTTTCCCTAAAAATTTAACCTGGTTTATCTGTTTTAAATTATCCTCGATCGTCAAAGGAGAAATTTTATAGAATGCCAGCTTTTCCGGTTTTAATATAACCCAAAATTCAGGACGCTCGCCGCCGACAATCTCTATCTGGTAAACACCGCTTACCCCCGACAGCAGCGGACGAATTGTAAACTCCGCAAGATTTCTTAACTGCCGCTGGCTTCGAACATCGGAATAGATTGCGTAACCGGACATCGGGTAAGCGCTTGTTGTCATTCGCTTAACTAGAATTCCCGTTCCCGGCGGCAGCTTTCCGCGAACATCGCTAATCCTTGCCTGAACCAACTGATATGCCTGCATCAAGTCGATATCCCAATCGAAATACAGTTCAATCTCTGCATAACCGCGGCTTGTTTTTGAACGCACAATTCTCACACCCTCTACATTACGCAGTGCATCTTCCAATGGTTTTGTTGTTGTGATTTCCATATCGGTTAAAGGTGCGTAGCCGCGTTCAACCTGAACTAAAATTCTTGGGAAAGTTGCGTTGGGGAAAACCCCCGCAGGCATCGATGTGAGAAGTGCAATGCTGCCGATGATTAATATTCCGAGAACGAAAAGAACCGCGAGACGATAACGCAGAACAGCATTTACCAGCTTTTCCATCAGTGCATTACCTCTACTTTCATTCCCTCTTTCAATTCGTAATTGCCAAGAACAATTATGCTGTCACCAACGTTTAAACCGGATTTCACTTCTAATGTATTCGCTTTTTCAATACCGGGTTTAATTTTTTTTCGATGTGCTTTTCCATTCTTTTTAACAAATAAAAAGTAGCCATCAGAATTTTCTAACACAGCGCTACGCGGCACAAGCAAAACATTTTTTAATGATTGTAACACGATATCAATTTTAGCGAACAAATCGGATTTAAGAAGATGCTGCTGGTTATGCAGCGTCGCACGTACTTGTGCCGTTTGTGTTTGATTATCGACAGTGCTGCTGACGGTTTCGATTTTACTATAAAAAGTTTTTCCTTTAAGATCGGAGAAAGTAATTTTTAACTGCTGACCAACCTTAACATCGGGTAAATATACTGCAGGAAGCCGTCCCCATAAATAATAAACAGCATCATCCTGTATCTTCAAAATAGTTTCACCGGCAGAAATCACATCGCCGGAATAGTGATATTTTTCAGTTACAATTCCGCTGAACGGTGCGCGAATAGGATAGGGAACAAGCTCACTGTTTTGCCCGTTATTATGCAACGAATCTTCAGCCGTAACCCTTTGAAGCGCTTCTGCCTGCGGACTTTGGATAACCGCAATTGTTTCTCCCTTTATAACTCTATCGCCTTCCGCTAAAGTTAAATTCAAAATTCTGCCGGCAAACTGGCTGCTTAGTTTTGTTTCTTGTTTTGGTAGAAGTTTTCCGTATATAGTTATTTTTTTCTGTATGTTCCCTTTTTCAGCAACTGCAATTTTAACGGGTACTTTAAATACTGATACATCATTATTAAGATGAACGTGTGCGCCTATTTCACCTGCGTTTTGACTTTCGCGCTTACAGGCAAATAATAAAAACGAAACAGATATTAAAATAATTAACCAGTTTTTCATTGCTTTACCTCCGGTTTCCCAACCAAGTTTTCTATTTGCGATTCAATTTCATAAAGTAAAAATATTAATTTTTCTTTCGATATTTTCGATTCGATAAGCGCTTTTTGTGCAAGAAGAACATCTGTATTTGTAGATATTCCAGCTTTGTAATTTATTAGCGTAAGGTTGTAAGTTTTTTGCGCCTGTTTGATGGAAGTATCTTTTAACGCCAGGAGTTTTTTTATGTTATCCATTCTGTTTACAAGTGATTTCAGTTTTGTTTTCAACTCGAGTAAAAGAGTTAGTTCTGTAGATTTTATCGACTCGGCTTTTAGCTGAAACGACTGAACTTTATTACTCCGTGTTCCCCAATCAAAAATCGGGATGAGCAGCCCGCCGGATATTTTACTGTAATTGCCGCCGGACGTGGGATCGCTATCGAACACATATCCGCCGCCTAAATAAATTTTAGGCATCCTGCTGTTCCGAATTAAGTTTGCCTGAATGTTTACTAATTCAGTTTGTTTCTCTAAAATTGAAACTGCCGGATTAAACCTGTGTGCCTCTTCAAGAAGCGAATCGACTGAAAACTTTCTTGAGAATGTGAATTCTTCCAGCATCTCTAACGAATCGGTTGAAGAGAGATTAAAACCTGTAAGATTCGATAATTGTATTTGCCACGATTCTATTTCGGATTGTGCCGCAAGCACATCTTCTTTTGCGCGCAATAATCCCGATTGAGTAAAATAAAAATCCAGCTCTTTTATTTGTCCTATGCTGTATAATTTTTCATTTACAGCAAGATGATGTTCAAGATAGCTTTCAGAAAGTTTTGCAATGCGCATCGTTTCCCCGGCGCTTATCAATTTATAAAAAGCATGTTTTACACGGTAAATTAAATCGAGCTTATTTTGAAGTGATTTAAATTGAGCAATTTTTTCTTCCGTTATACCGGCTTGTTCGAGCTTACCTGTCCATTTACCCATATCCCACACAAGCTGCAGATGGTTATCCAGAGTTCTGTATTCATATTCTTTATAAACATTGTACTGGTACTGAAAAGCGAAATCAAGCTCAGGCAGTAACTGGTTTTGCAAGCTTTTGCTGTTCGCACTTCTGCTTTCTTCAATTTTCTCAAATGCTTTTAGCGACGGATAATTTGTAAGCGCCGAATCGATGCACGTCTTTAGTGTTATTATTCTTTTGTTCTGCGCCTGTGCTGATGAAATAAGAAATAAACTGAAGAGTAAAGTTGTAAATATATTTAAAATAATTTTATTCATATTCTTATGCTTTTTTATTTAAATCTTTTTATAAATGAGTCCGATTTAAAAAGCCGGGATTCTTGTATGTCATTCCCACTGCCTGCCCCGATTTATCGGGGGGAAGTGGGAATCCATTAATTTTTTAAGTTTTTTGATCCTTGTTTCCACTTTGATTACCTTTTAGAGTAAACTCATAAATTAATATCAAAAATAATTCGCCGCGAATACGCGAATTAGCAGCTTGATTAAATTGCTGCTATTACTTGAATCTTTACCTGCTTATTCATTTTATCACTATAAATTTATAACACAAACCGCCAGATTATTTTTGTCAGCACGGCAGTATTGGTTGACCGCCATGCCGTTCCCCCGGTATCGAACGATTGATTAACAACGAAGTAAAAATTCGTTCCCGGTTCGGGAATCCAGTTAATACGGAAATTTAACAGAACTTCATCATCATCGTTATTCCATTGCCCGAAGACGGAGCCGAAGAGGTCGGGACTAATTGCAAGATTAATTCTTCCGCCAAATTCATTTACCGTAAAAGTTCCCTGCGGCAGTGTGATATAATTCTGCGTAAAATCTGAACTGATGCTGATATTTTTATTAAGCTGAAAAGTACTCCTGATAAACCACTCTGTTCTTTTGCCGGTATAAAAATCGCCCCAGTTTACAAAAAGGAATCCATAAACAGGTCTTCCTTCAAAAGTTGCAAACTGAAGTTCGTAACGCGTAAACCAATACTCACCGCCCGGAATGATAACGCCCTCGTGAATTTCAAAATCTTCAGTTAAATTTTCTGCCCTTCGCTGAATATTCGATTCGAAAAACTCACCGCTCTTTGTCGTAAATCCCAACGGTCGAAACTCCGTCCATAGCGATTGCAGCTTATGCGTTTTATCATCGACGTAATAATTAAAATCGAACGGTTTAAACACCAACCTTTGAATCCAGGGTAAAAAATCGGGGCGCGGTTTTATCCGAAGATCGGCATTATACATTTGATAATTTGTTCTCCGCAAGAAACCGGTTTCGGGATTGAAGCTGTCACTCGCTCTATCCCAGACGGCAGAAAAATCGATCAGGTCGTTCGGGTAATCAACGAATAAACGATGAGCCAAGCCCGTTTTTTCATACGCATCCGATGTATAGCTTTGCGCAATGGCTCCGCCCACAGAAAGATTTTTATCGCCGAAAATATTTGAAGTGGAGTAAAGAAAATCAGCCCCGTAAACTGCGTTTTGCCTGTTAGGTTCTAATTTGCCGACACCGATTAAACCTATATTCGATTGCTGTAAAACATCCTGCTTCCATCTAAGCACAGTATAATTTGCGGAGGGGATTGAATCCTGCCTTGCGGTTTGAATGCTCATTCCGCCAAGTGTAGTGTTTCCTGTTTTTCCCAGCAAACGAGCACCTGCAATTATCGGAATTGTCGAACGGTCGGGCGCCAAGCCGATTCGTCTGCTGTAAAACGGGCGTATGCTGTGACCGAGTCCAAAATCGAAATAGTCCTGCCCTTCAAGAAAGAATTCCCTTTTCTCCGGATAGAACAAAGAGAAGCGTGTTAAATTAACCAGCAGTTGATCAGATTCAACCTGAGCAAAATCGGTATTGATGGTAAAATTAAGTTTCATTGTCGGGGTGATAAGGTAATTTATATCGCCGCCGACATCAGAAGTAAAATTGCCGCCGCTGTCCTCGTTATTTTCAATACCGGCTATACCGTAAGGTTTTAATTCTATTAGTGTAACTTCGCTGATTCCTTCTATGCCTGTCAATTTTCCGGCACGCGAAACCTGTTCGATTTCATAATCACGGGACCAACCCTGCCATAAAACCTGTTCCCGCTTTCTTCTAATATTGCGTTCAAAATTAATTCCCCAAACCTGGTTATCTTTTGTACTGAATTTTAATGTTGAGAAAGGAATCTCAAATTCGGCAAACCAGCCCTTATCAGTAATTTCGGTTTTAACATTCCACACACCGTCCCAAGCCCTGTTTACTAATTTACCGTTATCCTGCACTAATGCATCGAAGCGGGCGCCATTAGGATTAGTTACAAACAAGTAACCGTTTCGCTCGTCGTTGTATGTATCTATAATGAATTTAAAATTATCCTCGGTGCTATAATTAAAATCCCGTTTCATTTTCTGGGCTACTAATTTTCCGGGTTCATCATCATAGCACCAAACACCTATGTAAAGATTTTCGTCATCATACAAAATTGCTACTACGGTATGTTCGGTAGCGGGCTTTCCCTCATTCAACTCGCGCTGGGTAAAATTGGATATGTGCTCTGCTTCCTGCCAAACCGGTTCGGAAAGATCGCCATCCAATTTAATTGGTTGATTTATTTTATAAGCGCTGATCTTATCCGGCGAACTTGTCTGCGCATTATTAGTTTCAACAAATAAAATCAAAATTGCAAAAACGAGAATCACCCTGATTAATTTTTCCATAACTCGAATGTTTTATTTATTAAGCTACTTTGCGGTAAATTTAATTTTAAACCGTAACTCAAGCAGAAAGAATGCATTACTTAGATGTTTCGACTACAAAATCATCAAACGAAGTAACTGCATCTGCTTTTGTCCATAATCCAACACCGCCTGATTCTGGAAACGTATCGTCATCGACTTCCAAATATTTTTTACCGTTTAAGTAACCGGTAATATGTTTCCCGTTCTGAACGATTTTTAATTCATACCATTTACCAGCAGGCAGTTTTACGCGCGCACTTGCTAATATTTTACGAGCTTCATCTTTTACATAATATATACGGAAATTATTTTCGAGCGGGTTGTAGCGCGAGATGTAATAATCGCCTTTGTCTTTAGCGCGCCAAATTACACCGCCGCCTTCATCTTCAATTCCCGTATTTGCTTTGAACATTACTTTAATTTCTCCGTTCAAAAATTTTATGTCATTCGTCCAGCAAAGATTAAACGTTCCACCGAAATCATGATTCGGTGAAGTCATAGCTAAAACTTTATTACCCGATGGTGCTGTTTCATCTTCAATTACTTTCCAGGTTGCCAGCGGACCTTTCTGATTTGTAGCTTCGATTTTCCATCCTTCGGGCAACTGACCGGTTTTAACATTATCGAAGGAGAGATTAATGTTTTTGCTTTCGGTTGTATGCTCGTCCTGTGCAAAGAGTGAATGAATATTGAACATTATAAAAATTAATAGTGAACTCAAATAAATTATTCTTCTCATAATGTTTTCTCCTTTGAAATTTGTTAATTAATTTATTTTATGTTAGGGTCAAAGTAATTCTGAAAGAACTTCCTTCACCGGTTTTACTTTCCATGGTTAATTTTCCGCCCTGTGCCGTTACAGCCCAGCGTGCAATTGCAAGCCCTAAACCGCTTCCGCCCATTTCGCGTGAACGTCCTTTATCGACACGGTAAAAACGTTCGAATATTTTTTCATGATGCTCTTCCGGTATTCCCGGTCCGTTATCCTTTACTTCTATAAAAGCAGCATTGTTATGCTCGGTATCAACGCTTACAATTATTTCTGAATTCTCCGGCGAATATTTTATTGCATTATCCAGCAAATTCAGTAATGCTTGCTTTAAAAGTGCACGGTCTGCTATTACTGTAATTTCTTTTTCAGCTCGTATAATTATAATCTGATTTTTTTCTTCCGCTAAAGCTTGAATGAATTCCACCGTTTCCTGCGTAAATGATTTTAGTTCGAGTTTGATTAAATGTTTATCAAGAGTTTTAGCATCGGCGCGGGAAAGGAAAAGTAAATTATCGACAAGATGAGTTAGGCGCCTGTTCTCTTCAAGCATACTTCCAATAATTTCGCGGTAATGTTTTGCGTCTTTATAATCCTGCAGCCCTACTTCGCCTATGCTTCGTATAGCCGTTAACGGTGTCCGGAGTTCGTGTGCAGCATCCGAAGTAAACCGCTTTAACCTCTCGAATGATTTCTGAATACGCTCAAGCATATCATTAAAAACGTGCGCTAAATTTCCAAGTTCATCATCAGGGTTTATAACGGGCAGACGCTCTTTTAAATTTTCTTCACCAATTTTACGAACTTTGGCTGTCATCTCATCAATCGGCGACAGAAATTTCTTTGTCAAGAAATAACCGCCGAAACCGGCAATGAATATGGCTATGGGTAAAGCAATGAGCATTAGGCGTATGAAACCGCTTAGTTCATTCCATAATCTCTCTTCGCTGCGAACAAGGCGAATAAACAGCCACTTCCCTTCAATATTTATTTTACCGCTTAAAATCCTTACACGCACATTATTGTTTAGCTGCATAGACTGAAAATGAAAACCGCTTGTTGATTCTTCTTCCCTTGAAATTGAAGGCAAACTTTTTCCCGTAAAGGGGCTGCTTTCATAAAGCATCTTCCAATCCGACGACCATATCTGGAACCATCTTTCGTGAAAATACGGGTCATCTTCCGATTCGATTTTTACAGAACCGTCAGGCATAACCCGCATAAGATTTTCTACAATCTCATAGTCTTGCTGCAACTGGTCATCGAGATTATTCCGAAGATTTATATAGACTAACGAAATTGAAACACTTGCGTAAATTATCAGGATAAACGTTAGCGCTAAAACATACCAAAGGGTTAAACGTGTTCGTACATTTTTCGGAAGGAAAGACATCAGGGCGACTCCTCAGAAATGATGAAACCGACTCCGCGGACAGTGTGCAGTAATTTAATTTCAAAAGGGTCATCAATTTTTCGCCGCAGGCGCGCAATGTGTACGTCTATTAAATTATCGATTGGAGTAGCGCGGTTCGTTTCCTTCCAAACATCAGTTGCAAGCATCTCGCGGGAAACAATTTGGTCTTGATGACGAAGAAGATATTTCAGCAGATCGAATTCGCGTAATGTGAGTATTATATCATTTTCACCGCGCTTTACTTTCCGCTTTATCAAATCCATTTTTAGGTTTGCACATTGCAATTGAAATGTTTGATTCTCTCTTCCGCGTCTTAGCAGCACACGAATTCGTGCTAACAATTCCGGGAAGGCGAATGGCTTAACCAGATAATCATCTGCACCGCTGTCTAATCCTAATACACGGTCTTCCACGGTATCGCGGGCAGTTAAAATTAAAACGGGAAGACTTAATTTCTTTTTCCTTACTGTTTTTAAAATTTCAATACCATCGCGCCCGGGCAGCATTAAATCCAGCACAAGTAAATCATATTGTTCGGAATTTAAAAGGAAAAACCCATCCTCACCGGTATGTGCAAGATCGACATTATAATTTTCGTGCTCCAATCCTTCTTTAAGAGCTTGAGCTACTTTATGTTCGTCTTCAATTACAAGAATATTCATAATTATTGCTAATGTTCTCTGTTAAAAAAGTGATTTTATCAGTTATATTCAACTTAAGTTTGTCTTAATTTTTTTTAAGGGAAATCTTGATCGATTAGCGCTCATTAAAATGACGATGACACAGATTGATTATGATTTTTACAGATTTTTAATACTTAACAAGCTTGTAAGCGTTTAATGTTTTTTAAGCAGCAATAGCATATTAACCAAATTGCTGTTAAATTTTATGATATATTTAAACTTTAGTTGATACACATATATCTAAACACTTAAAGTAAGAACCCCAGGTAATTAAAGGGCTTTTACTCAGATTACATTTTACGGAATTCCGGTTTTCAAAATTGCAGGTAAAATTAATTGGTTAATTACCGAAGTTTTAATACGTTTAAATGCAGGTAATATTTTACAAGAATTTACATCAACGAGGAACTTAAATGTATAGTTTAATACTTATTGCTTTATTGGCATTCGCTGTAATAATCTTTTTAAGAGGGATAAAAAGACAAAACAAAATCATTGCTGTAATTGGAATTTTAATAGGGATAATTTCGGCCGGCTTCTTTTGGTTTATGGGTTTTTGGATTGACTTTCTTTGGTTTGAAGCAGTGGGTTTTGGTCAAAGATTTTGGATCGGAATTATTTATAGTTGGGCATTTGCGATTGTCGGTGCTTTGGTTTTATTCATTTTCGTTTTTGCCTTAATTTATTCACTCCCTAAAAACACCAAATTATTAAAGATAATTGCACTTGGTGTTGCTGCATTTTCCGGCGGAATTTGGGGATATACTAATTGGGAAACTATAATTAAATTTTCCCAACAGCCCCCTACTAATGTTTTTGAGCCGATTTTTGGAAAAAGCATAGGATTCTACCTTTTCACGCTCCCTTTATTAGATATCATATACGGACTTTTATTCATCAGTTCTTTTATTGGAATTTCAACAATATTCTTGGCGGTTTTTACCCGTATTAAAGAAAAAGAATTGGTCTTTTATATCCCGGAATATGGAGCATTCAACACAAAAAAACTGGTTAATCTTCTTTATCTGAATTCAGGAATATTTTTTTTAGTTCTTGCATTTGGAAAATTTATAAGTAAATATGAATTAATGTATTCCTCAAATGATGTAGTTTACGGACCCGGCTGGACCGATACAAACGTTGTTATTCCGGCTTACAATATTATTATCATTATAATGATACTTTTTAGTATTTCATTATTCATTCCAGCTATCAGAAATTATTACAAAAGATTTTTCGTACGGACAAGAATGACAACTTCAACTTCTCCGTTTTATATAATAGGAGGCTCATTCGCCGCTATAATTTTACTTTGGATTGTCGGTTTAACTATTATCCCCGCTGGTTTTGAAGCATTTATAGTTAAGCCGAATGAAATAACTTACGAAAGGCCCTACATTGCCAACAATATAAAATTTACAAGATATGGCTTCGGACTAAATAAAATTGAAGAAAAAGAATTTCCTGAGAACGGAAGTTTTACAATGGAAACGGTTAAAAATAATCCTGCTATATTTAACAATATTAGGTTGTGGGATTGGCGTGCATTGGATGCAACATATAGGCAGTTTCAGGGTTTCCGACTTTATTATCAATTTTCAAGTGTGGACGTCGATAGATATTATGTCAATGGAGAATACCGGGAAATTATGGTTTCTACGAGAGAAATGAACACAAAAAATCTTCCAATACAGAGCCAGACTTTTGTAAATAATAGATTCCAATATACACATGGTTACGGAATTACAATGTCAACGGTAAACGAATTTACTGCACAAGGTTTACCTCATTTGCTTATTAAAAATATTCCGATTCAAAGTGAAGATCCGAAACTTGACGTAAAACAACCGCGTGTTTATTATGGAGAATTAACTAAATCACCGGTTGTTGTTAATTCAAAAGAAAAAGAATTTGATTATCCAAATGGTAGTGATAATGTTTATACACGATACACCGGAAAAGGCGGTGTAAGCTTTAATGGACTATTGCGCAAAGTTTTATTCAGTTATAAATTTGATGGGACAAAATTATTGTTTTCCAATTATCCTACGGATAGCAGCAGACTTATGTTCCGTCGGCAGATTCAAGAACGAGTAGAAACTATTGCTCCATTTTTAAAGTTTGATGAAGACCCGTATATTGTTTTAGATAATGGTAACCTTTATTGGATAATCGACGCTTATACAACATCTACTTATCTCCCCTACAGTGAACCTTTCTCCTCGACCGAAATCATACCATTTAAGGAAGCTAATAGAGAGAGAGATTTGGAAACCATAGTTGACAGAAAATTTAACGGTTTAAACTATATAAGAAATTCCGTTAAAATTACTATTAATGCTTTCGACGGTTCTGTTAATTTTTATGTTATGGATAAAGATGATCCTATCATAAAAGTGTGGAGTAAAATATATCCGCATTTATTTAAACCAGAATCTGCTATGTCGAAAGGTTTATTTGCACACATAAGATATCCTAAAGATATGCTACGCGCGCAAGGATTAGTTTATGCAAAATACCATATGACCGATCCAACTGTATTTTACAATCAAGAAGACCTTTGGGTTAGGGCAACCGAAAAGTATTACAGTAATATTCAGCCGGTAGAACCGTATCATATTATTTGGCAGCTTCCGGGTTCAGATAAAGCAGAGTTTTCCCTTATACTTCCGTTTACTCCTAAAAATAGGCAAGTACTTATTGGGTGGATTGCCGGTTTGTGTGATGGGGCAAATTACGGCAAATTAATTGCTTATCAGTTTCCAAAGGGTAAAATGATTACAGGACCTCAACAAGTTGAAACCAAAATTGATCAGGACAGTTATTTGTCGGGACAGCTCACTTTGTGGGATCAGCGCGGCTCCAATGTTATCCGTGGAAATGTTCTCGCAATTCCTGTTGCTAATACACTTTTTTATGTCGAACCGATCTATCTGCAAGCGGAAACTGCTGCTTACCCCGAATTGAGGCTAGTTGTTGTAATGCATGGTGATGATATGAGTTACGCCAAATCTTTTGAAAAAGCTCTTGAAAAACTTTTTGCTTCATCTCCTGTTCAAAATGAGATTGAAAATATAACCGTTCAGACAACAGGTGTGACACAAAACAATGCAACATTAGTGAAACAAGCGAATAATGCTTTCAATAATTATTTATTGTATTCCGGCAGAAAGAAATTTTCTGATGCGGCTAAAGAGTTAAAAAAGCTGCAGAAAGCGCTTGAACAATTGAACTTAAATTATAAAAAATAATTTATATGGGTTTTTAATAATCTGTTTGCTGACGATTGAACCATCCTGATAAGCAATAGCATTAACAAGTTTTGCTTTATTAGTAGTGTCTGATATTATTTCCTCCGGTTACTGATTTATTATTTTTTATGTTTCTCTACTTTATTTTCTTCACCATTAAAAAGTCCTTCAACATAATGAATGAAAATAATTTATGATTCAACATATTCTCTTCCATCTTTCACATCATAATTTTTCTTTGATTGAAGATCATCGAATAAATCTTTTACTTTGGCTGAATAATCGTTAAAATAAATGAAGAATCTTCCAAAGCTTCAACATCGTGTGATATTGCTTTATCCAATACAATGAATCCATTGGATTTTGCATTAACTTTTTCTTCCCCGGCAATAAAATTAATCTTACCGGAAAGTACAAATAAAGTTATTGGACCTTCAACTTTGTGCTCGTGTAATGTAACACCTTTATGCAGTGTAATTAGCACAACACGTAAATTGGAGTCTTTTTGTAAAGTAACTGCATTTCGATCTCCATTAATCCAGGATGATTCTTTTTTTAACCTTTCAATTTCTTTATCTATTGCAAAGTTAAGCAGAGGTGCCTTTAGCACTCTGTCTTTTGGGTTCTCTCTTTTTGATTCAGACATTTTGCAACTCCTTCCTATGAGTTTTTAATTTCATCTTTAAAATAAAATTAATGTGAATGATTATCCTTGACTTAAGTTAAATATGCACTGTTTTAATTGGTTTTCGAAACCGTCGGGATAACGAAGGATATTTCTATTGTGTGTAGAGAAAGTAAAGTACAATATTTAACTGGAGTTTAAGAAGATTTCAACGGTAAAAATATCTATTAAAGAGTGCTTGTTCTTTCCTTTATTTTTTTATCTAAAATATTATAATTAAGCGAATAATCAACAAGGATATCAATAATGTGAACGCCGTTGGTATTAAGGCATTCATCAAGCTTAGCGTTCATTTCTTCGGTTTTTGATATTCGATGCCCGGAGGCACCGTAACTTTCTGCATACTTTACAAAATCCGGGTTAGAAAAATCAAGCCCGAAATTTTCGAAACCTAATCTTTCCTGTTCCCATTTAATCATACCTAAAGCTCTGTCATTCAATATAAGAACTACTAAGTTTAAATTTAATCTAATTGCTGTCTCCAACTCCTGAGAATTCATCATAAAGCCACCATCGCCGCAGACTGCAAGAACCTTTTTATCAGGGTAAACAATTTTAGCTGCAATAGCAACAGGAAGACCTGCCCCCATAGAAGCAAGTGCATTATCCAACAGCAAAGTGTTTGGCTGGTACGATTTATAATTCCTTGCAAACCAAATTTTATAAATTCCATTGTCCAATGTAACGATGCCATCAGGTGGTAAAATATCTCTTACCGCTTTAACAATTCTTTGCGGTAATACGGGAAAGCGATTATCTTCAAAATATTTTGCAAGGTGGGAATCAACCTCTTTCTTAATAGTGGAATAGTATGAAAAATCCCAGTGCGGTTGTTTGGAAAGTAATTCGATTAATCTTTTTATCGTATTAGCAATATCGCCTACAATTTCAAGTTGTGGAAAGTAAACCTCAGCCACTTCTGCAGAAGAATAATTAATATGAATTACCTTCGTTCCACCTTTTTCCATATAGAAAGGAGGTTTTTCAACCACATCATGTCCAACGTTTATTATCAGATCGGCTTTTTCAATCGCACAATGAATAAAATCATCTGAAGACAACGCAGCAGTTCCTAAAAATAAGGGATGTCTTTCATCAATCACTCCCTTTCCCATTTGCGTGTTAAAAAAATAGATTCCTGTTTTTTCAATGAATTGTGTTAAGGCATTAGAAGCAGCACCCCGATTTGCACCCGCACCAATAAGCAACAATGGTCTTTTTGATTTCTTTATCATATCAGCCCCTTGTCCGATGCCCTCTTCGGCAGCAATGGGTTTAGGATATGGATGAATATCAAAAATTTTAAAATCAACATTTTCTACTGCGATGTCTTCGGGTAATTCAATATGTGCAGCACCCGGTCTTTCTTCCGTCGCTTTTCTGAATGCTTCACGTACAATTGATGGAATATTATTCCCATTTACAATTCTGTGTGTAAATTTGGTCAACGGACGCATCATATCTACAATATCTACAACCTGAAATTTCCCTTGTTTACTTTTTTTGATCGGCTTTTGTCCTGTAATCATCACCATCGGCATAGCACCTAATTGCGCACAAGCTGCTGCTGTTACTAAATTAGTGGCTCCGGGACCTAATGTAGATAGACAAACTCCTGGTCTTCCCATTAATCTGCCGTAAGTAGCTGCCATAAATCCAGCAGATTGTTCGTTGCGGGTGAGGATCAATTTTATTTTCGAATTTTTTAACGAATTAAGAAAATCAAGATTTTCTTCACCCGGAATTCCGAAAATGTATTCTACACCTTCGTTTTCCAATGTTTTTATGAATAAATCTGAAGCTTTCATTTTGTTACCTAAAAATTACTTTTCAATTAAAAAGGATGAGTATTTTTCGGAAGAAATCTAATTTAAATTGAACGATATAGCAATTTTTATTTTGGTAGCTTATAATTAATATCCTGTTACTATTTGGCAGAAAATAACAAATGACAAATCTCAAAATTCAAATAATACACTGCTGTCCAAATTATTTTTTTAGTTGAGTATATATTTATCATTGAATATTTTATTAAACTTTTTACAAATTCAATAAACTCAACCCCCTGTCCCCCTCTCTTGACAAGAGAAGGGGGAATTAAAGGGGGATGAGTTTCTTTCATAACCATGGTAATGATTTGTACTTGTAATCCATTTTATTTTTTGTCCTGTTTGTATATCAATAATTTATTTTGGACAGATGTGAAATAATATCCAAATTCAAAATATTAATGTTCAAAAATAGTTTGGAATTTTTATAATTGAGATTTGAATTTTATTTGGAATTTGCTTTTTGAAATTTGTCTTTTCCGGTTTATCCGGGTTAGGGTATGTTTTAGTTAATCTGTTGAAATACGATTAATATATAATCCAATCCCGGCTTTCTTTTTTTAAAAGAATAATATGTTTTTCACGGATTGCTGTTTTTAATAATCTTCCGAGAAATCCAGCAAAAGTAACCTTCTTAAAAATCGGTAACGCAAGCCAGCCAAATGTAAGATTTTTCCCGAGACTAACAACTTCACCCAACACTTTTGATAAGTATTTCTTCTTATGTCTGCCTATTATTTCCACATAAATATTTTCTGCGGCAAGCGCCTGCCTTGCTGCAGTGCAAACTGTGCGGCTGTAGTGGGCGGGTTGGGAAACACCCTGTAAACAATAATCAAAAAGCAGACCCGGTTTTCTTTTAATTAACTTTTTCAGATCCGGTTCATTAATTATTAGTGAAAAGTTTTTCGACAAGTCATAGAATATTTCACCCCGGGCTGGGTTCTTTATTACTTGTTCTATTTTTTTATTACAAACATTTCACCCTTTATGGGGTTGAATGAAAATCTTCATTAATAACAGAAGTAATTAAATAACTGTTAGTGACCTCACAGGAGTGGTTATTATCAGTAAATAATATTAAAGTGTAATTTTACATCCGGGTTATGAAATCCGATATGATAACACCTGCAGTGCGTTTTATCTTTATAAAAACTTTTGAACAAATGCAGTATAAATAATTCATCTTGGAAAACAATAATATTGTAACTATATTTGTTACAGAATATGAGAAGCTATGAAAACAAACAGCCGTTTCGCATTTGCCGTACACATATTAACCATGTTAGCTATCAGTGACAGTAAACGGATGCCTTCGGATTTTATTGCTGAGAGCGCTAAAACAAATCCTGTAATAATTCGGAGAGTTATGTTGTTATTGGAAAAAGCCGGGTTAATAACCTCGCAAACCGGAGCGAGAGGAGGAGCAATGTTAATATGTAAACCTAAAGATATTACTTTGCTGGATGTTTATAATGCCGTCGAGAATGTAAGTATTTTTTCTCTTCATCCTAATATGCCGAACCCTAAATGCCCGGTAGGGAAAAATATCCAGAATTTACTAAGCGATGTTTTCATAAAAGCAGAACTTGCAATGAAAGAAGTATTAGAGGCAGCTACTATTGAACAAATAAAACTGGCTATAACAAAAAAAACTTAATTTGAATATTTTTTTATCCCTTATTGTAACAAGTGTAGTTACAGTAAGGAGACATTAATAAAAAAGGAGTTACTAATGAAAAATAAAATAGATTTAGCCGTACGATTATTATTGGGATTACCATTTCTTGTATTCGGATTAAATGGATTTTTGCACTTTATTCCAATGCCTGAACCTTCACCGGCGGCAGGAGCATTTTTTGGGGCTTTGATAAAAACAGGTTATTTTCTGCCTGTTTTAAATATATTGGAAATAGTTAGTGGTGCTCTGTTGTTGTCAGGGTTTTTTGTCCCCCTTGCATTAACAATACTTGCTCCAATTGTAGTTCACATATTTCTTTTTCATATTTTTTTAGATATATCAGGAATCGGTTTGGCTGTAGCCGTTCTGATTATGGAGGTTTATCTCGTTTATGTTTATAAAAATAATTTCAAAAGTCTGCTTGCAAACAAGCTTGATGAATAAGTCAGCCCATCAAAATCACTACATTAAACGGAGAAAAAAATGGATAGAAGAATATTAGTATTAGGTGCTACGGGAAAGCTCGGCGAACCGGTTGCGAGAAAATTATTGGAAGAGGGATTTAAGGTTAGAGTATTCAGCCGGAATATTAATTCAGCAAGAGAACAGCTTGGGGATGGCTTTGAATACGTTCAGGGAGATGTTCGGGATTTGTCATCGATTGAATCTGCCGTTAAAGATTGCTGGGGAATTCATTTTAGTTTGCGGGGCGGATTCACTCAAAAAGAATATGAGCAGGTCGAATACGGGGGATTAATTAATACGATTAATGCTGCACATAATAATGGGATTAAGCGGTTTGCCTATCTCTCGATTGCAGTGAATTTGGAAAACGCCAGGTGGTTTTTTATGGCGGATGTAAAGTTTAAATCTGAAAAAGCAATTATTAACAGCGGCTTGCCATATACCATTTTCAGTGCTACTAGTTTTATTGAAAATTTTCCTCAAATGATTAGAAACGGTAAAGCGTTAACTATTGGGAAAAACCCTCATCAGTGGCATTTTATATCGGCAGATGATTTTGCCGGGATGGTATCAAATTCCTTCAAAACTAATGAGGCTGCCAATAAAAAGTTTTATATTCTGGGACCTGAAGCAGTAACAATAAAACAAGGATTGAAAAAATATCTAACAATCGCTCACCCTGAAATTAAAAAGATATCAACCATACCGATTCGTCTAATATATTTCATCGGGATGATAACGTTTAACCGGGAGCTGAAGTTTTTAGCCAGGTTAATGATCTTTTTTGAAAGGGAAAGAGAAGCGGGAGACCCCGGTGAAGCCAACAGGATTTTGGGAACACCTCACACAACTATTGAAGAGTGGGCAAAAAAACATATTAATTATTAGTGGAGAGTTTTCCGACAAGGCATAGGATATTTCACCCCCTTACGGGGTTAAATGAAAATCTTCATTAATAACAGAAAGATTTAAATAATTAACAAATTGAATGATGTTAAAGGGTTAAATATATAAATCTATCCCACTAATAATAGTTATCCATACATAGTTAAAAATAATACAACAAAGCATATCAAGTATGATTTGTTTGTAATCAATTCTATAAATGAAACCAACTATCATCTTTGCCGCTTACTGTATCATCATAAGCAGCATTTTAGTTTTTTCTTTTGCCGATAAAGCGTGGGGAACGTTTGCCGGCAGATTAATATATTCTCCGCCTTTAACTTTGTAAGGGTTCCCACCAATGGTAAATTCCATTTCACCTTCAGAAACATAAGCAATCGCATCAAAAGATGATGTGTGTTCGGTTAGTGATTCACCTTTATCGAAAGCAAAGAGAGTAATGTTTCCATTAGATTTTTTTATTAACTGCTTGCTTACAATTCCGGAATCCTGGTATTGGATTTCATCTGAAAGCTTAGCGATGTTTACATTTGCTGTTTTTTGCTGATCGTTTTCTGTATCCATTTTTAGTCTCCTTTTGTTAAAATTTTTCGCCTTCTTTTTCTCTTTTATAACTGCCTACAGATCTAATCCTGCCCCACATCGAATAAAAGAACAGTATAATTGCAACGATCTGAAATGTTGAAAAAATTGAAACAGCAACCGATATCCAGTTCGAATAAATAAAGCTGAGTAAAACCTGAAAAACAAATCTCAGAGCAGTTGAAATTGCCATCGTCCAAAAAGTGAGAAGTATTAAATTGTGATTATATCGTTTATCTTCTTTTGTTGGACGCGGAAAAAACCACAACGCCACACCCATAATCATCATCATTACCGAGCCGACAAGAATAAGATGCGTATGAGCCGAAGCCATCTCCAGCGAATAGCCCTCGTTCAAAACGTATTTGCCGTAGGACATATAGAGTCCTGTAAGAATTCCCGCTATCAAAAAGAGGATACTCGTTTTAATAAAATATCTTACCGTTGAAAACATTATTTATTCACCGTTTATATTCCCAATGCTTTTTTAGCTTCGTCAGACATTAAATCCGGAGTCCACCGGGGTTCCCAAACAAGGTTTACGATAGCATTTTTATCCGGCGCTGCCTGCCACAAAATATTTTTTACCCACTCAGTAATACTGCTGTGCATAGGACAGCCCGGCGTTGTAAGCGTCATTGTAATATTAATTAAATCTTCGGTAACTTCAACATTATACACTAAACCGAGTGATATAATGTCTAAACCTATTTCAGGATCGATCACTCCTTTTAATAATTCTAATACTTTCTCATTTGAAATCATATTACCATCTACTTTCTAAAAATTACCGCCATATTAAAAGTAAAAATTAGTGAGCCCAAAAACATTAATCCAAATGAAAAAAGTAAAGCAACCTGGCTGTTAAAAATGAAAGAAGCTGTTGTAGCAATAATAGCGGCTGCCATCAAATAATAACCCGTCAGTGCATACTTTTCGTTGAACATATCTTTGAGCATCGGAACCGGTTCAAGTCCTACTTTGCTGCTGTACTTGTGATACCAGGTTAAGAAAGGAACTATTTTATACATTTGTCCTACTATCAACATGGACAAATAACCGTAAAGTACAAGATACCCGAAGATAAGATAAACATTCGGTATCCGGCTAAGATCTGTGAATGAAAAAACAGAACCGAATAGAGTTACAAACCCGAGCATATAAAAAGAAAAAACCGAATACTTTATACCTATATCCCGTTTTTTTCTAAGTCTGTTTTTATATATCAAATATACTTGAAATAAAAAGCAAGCAATACCCGCCGCGATAAACAAAGTGCTGACAAGTATTGGAGTTATACTATTCTCAAAATGAAAGAAAGTATTAATTCCAACCAAACCAATATTAACAAGCCAGAATGCCCATTTGCCGCTGCTCATCGAATAGCCATGAGACAGCGTAAACATAGGAATTAATTTGTAAGAAACACCCATCACCACCATTGTAACCCAACCGATTACGGCTACTTCTGCGTGCAGTTTTAAATACTGCAGATGATTTATGCTGATATAAGGATGCCACAAATTATAAGTAAGTAATAATCCTGCAACTGCAGTTATTATTAAATAGATCAACGCTGCAATTAAGTACCACCCGGTAATATTCCATTTTTTTACATGTATAAATGTTCCTGCCATATTAACTGCAAAGATCAGAATTGCAATATTAAGAAGAACGGCTGAAGCATTAAGATGTAAACCTGTATTAAAATTCCAGAAGCCGGTCGTAAGCCCGATCATCCCAAGTAAGAAAATCCAGAATTGAATTTCCGCAAGTTTTTCACTGAATAATTTTACCTCGAGTACAACGGGAACTAATTGAAACATTGCACCGAAAATCGTCATTGAAATCCAACCCAATGTAAGCATGTGCGTAATGGCAAGTATCTTCGGCTGGAAATAGAAACCCGAAATATCTTCGTAATTAATTAGTAAAAGAAAATTTAAAATCACAAAATCGATTACGGCTGCTGCAAAATATTTCACTATTATTTTGAACGGTGGTGCATACGCTGCCATCACCGGGTTTGCTTGCTGCATTCCGGTTTAATCCTTTGTCTTTACAATTACTATTTTATAATAATTATCATTTATCTTAGTGCTGAACGCCCGGTAACCCCGTTCTTCCAATTTCGGATACAGCATCGTAGGTTCGCGATGGTGATGCATAAGCAAAACGGTCTTATTATCTATCTTCGAGAGTGTTTCCAAAACTTTAATCATAGGTTCGGGAGGCTCTAAGTCGCGCACATCAATTTCAATAATATTTTCAAAATCGGCAACATTTATTTCATCATTACTATGTGATTTTATTTCTTCGTCAACCACATTTAACTTGTTGTCTTTATAAAAATATATTTTGAAAACATCATTTTCCTTTTCAGTCTTATGTGCATATCCTTTCCTTTCCAGCACGGTATAAAGCGGAATAGGTTCAAACGAATTTATTAACAAAAGAACTTCATCATCTTTTAATTCTTTTACTTTCGCTAATATAAACTTTAAGGGGTCTTTTCCACCGTCGATTATAGGTCTTACATCAAATGTTACAACTTTGTTCTGGTCTATTTTATACGAGTTTTCCTGCATTTTATTATCTCCAATAATGATTCTTTCGTCATTTTTATTTACAGAATTTATTTCTTCCGGAAATTTATCAATTAAATTATTTAGTTTGGAGAGTAGAATATTTACATCTACATTTGCTATCCCGGCAGCTTGTTCAACATTCACCCTCGCGGCTAATGCATGTCTCAATAATGGATTCTTTAATTTTCTGAAATGTGAGCTAACCTCTATCAATACATCAATAGCTTGAGGATATCGAGCGAGTAATTTAGATATTTTTAAATCTTTTGTAATCATAATATATGCACTATTTTAATTGATTTTCGGATTTTACAATAAACCCATCTCTTTTTAATAGATGATAAAGGTGAGTTTATAATAAAACCAAAATCCGAAAACCAATTTGTAAAAGATACATACTCATTTTAGATTTTCTCTAAAAGAGGTTCAAGCAATCTTCTTAATATTTACACGCCAAACTTCGGGACCTTGCTCAACATATTTCCACTCAAAAGTACCTTTTCTTTCAGCTTCCATTTCGTAGTATAAGGGCTTGGGATCATGATCGTTTATCAGTTGAAAAGCTTCGCCGATATTCAATGCTTCAAATGTTGCAAATATTGTCGTGTGCTTTTCTCTTGGAATAATTGGTCTTATATCAAGTTCCTTTATTTCAGATGTCATTTCCTAATTCCTTTCTTGTTAACAATTAATTCTTTACGAGTTAAGCTAATACCGCAGAATGGAATTTTTCTTGACTTAAGTCAGGTTTGTAACGTTTTTTAAGTGACGCGTAATTGTTGAGTTAAAAAAATATTTTTCATCACTTTGCCAGCTTTTTAAGTTTTTCCAAATCTTGAATAAATATTACTTTACCATGCATTCTAAGAATCTTCTCATCCTGAAGTTTGCGGAAAGCTCTCGAGAGTGTTTCGGTAACTGTTCCCAGATACGAAGCCGTTGTTGATCTCGGGATGGTCAATTTAACAAATGGTTCAGGCATATTTTCGGTTTTATTTAACATTATTTCTTTAATTAAATATTTTGCAAGTCTGTTAACTACTTCCTTTGTCGAAAGGTCTTCAATTTGGCTAACCAATGATTTCAATCGTTTTGCAAACCCGGATAACATTTTCAAAGATATTTCATGGTCTTGTTTTATCAATTTTAGAAATTCTTCTTTCGGAATAAAGATAACAAGACAATCTTCAAGGCATTGTGCACTAACCGGGTAATCTGTGCCTTCGAACAGGGGAATGTCCGCAAACGCCGTTAAGGGTTTTACAATATGCACAACTGTTTCGTCGCCCTCAGGGGTGGTCTTAAAAACTTTCACAGATCCTTCAAGCAAGATGTAAAATCCTAAATATAAATCTCCCTCATTAAACAAACTATCGTGTTTTGAACAATTTTTGAGTTTGCAGATAGAGACAACATCACGCAAGTGTTCAGCGCTCAGTTCAGAAAATAATGGCGCACTGGCAATAGATTCTTTATGTTTATTTAATTCATCCATAAGTTCACTCTTACAAAGTGATGGCTTTGCCATAAAAAGGTAAGAAAAATATACGGAATATTTTTGTAACGAAGATGCTTAGCATTCTGTGAATAAGTTTAAATAAATTCCTGATTAGAAGATAATTTAAATAATGACAAAAAGATGTTCATTAAAAACGCGAAACACTCTGTTTAAAAAGCAACAACAAACGAACTTACTTCGCTACCATTTCTTCCATAAATTGCTGACGAAGCAAATGTATACCCACGATAGCGGTCAGGTGCAACGCTTATTTGGTGTTTAGAACCGATACTCCAGGTCAGTTGCTCGCTTGCTTAATCCCTCTATAAATTCCTTGGGATTATCAAATAGTTGTTCAATATGAAATACACCTGGCTGCGTTGTGGAGGTAAAAACATACTCTGCAACCTCTGCTGCAACCAAGCCCGTGATGCGTCCCTCCAGGTGTCCACTGACCGAACAGGTGTAAGAAGTGGGCTTTCCATCCACGGTGCCTTCGGCAACCGCTTGTAAGATAAACACATCGGAACCCATGTGAAAGCTTCCAAGCAGTTTGAGGTATAACTTTTTCACAGCCGGGATTCGAAGAAGGTTTAACATACCCAGCTTCTTCTCAACGTAGAAGAACCAGGTGAAGAAGGCAGAGTCGAAGCACATCCATGTGGAAGCGGAATCGATTCCCAGTGTTTTTACAACTGTGTGCTGGTCGGAATAGTTAAAGCGGAAGGCAGATCTTTTGCCCGCATCACCCGGGAACACAGTTTTCTTATATTCTCCGAACGACTGAACGAGTTTTTCTTTTCCGGATTGGCGGACACTATATTTGGAATTAAGGTTGTCCAGCACCCATTGATTGGACGACTCACCGTGAACTTCGCCCATGCCCATAAAGAGGAAGATATCGACATTATGGACCTCCTCCAGAACCGATTTACATTGGCTTGCCAGTAGGTTGGTCAGACCGGGTGCCAAGCCTACACTTATTAGAACCGTCGAACCGTGTTCTTTTGCCTTGCTGTCTAACGTTTCGACCCGGGAGAGCAGTTCGTATGTTGCTGAAATGTCAACGTAGTTGATTCCTCTGTTAATGCATTGTTCAATAAACTTTGTGTCCTGGTTATCAACACACATCACAACCAGGGCAACATTATCATCGAGTAATGAGCCGACTTCATCTATGTTGGAAATATCCAGTTTCGCAGGGATCACTTTATTATTAGTTTCCGCAGCGAAGTCTTGAGCCTTTTGATAGTTCCTTCCCGCAACAACAACTTGTCCGGGGAACCGATCACTGAGTGCAGTGGCAATGAATTGACCTACACCCCCGTATCCTCCAACGATTAAAATTTTGCCATTCATAGTTATCTCCTTTATTATTACTCCAATAGTAATTAATATGATTGCCCCCATAGATACCTAAATTAAAAATTGGACACAGAAGACACTAATTCTAGCTGATTTTTCAGATAAAACAGCCGTCATTTTCCCAGTTTTATACTGTTCTTTTCCATTTAGGTAAACAAACGGTTAGTCATTATAATTAATTATTGAACAATGAATAACAATTTTAATGCCAGATTAAAAGTCCTATTTTTTCAGCAATAATGAATTAATAAAACAGTATTTTAAATTCTTTAAATAATATTTGTGCTTATTGACTTAGCTCACCTTGTTATTTAGTCATCAGTTGCTCTGAAGTAATAGTCTCAGTCATCAAACACGCAAACAATAATCTATGAAATCCTTCGTTGCCCCAAAACCTTCGGTTAAACCGATAACAAATTTCTGATAGATAACTTTGAAGATGTTTTTGGGATACGCCCCTATGGGGCCCTTTTATCACAGCTTTTGTATTTGATATTAATTTATGTACCCATGGTAGGACTTTTGAAGCATCCTCCGGCTTTGTTAGTACAGCCCTACTATGCGGTATGTCTAATCTTTTTGCTACGGTTTGGTAACTGCGCCATCCATCGCTTCTAATTTCTTCAATTATTATTTCTGATTCTTTATCTGGATACCCTATTCTCTTCAGTACTTTTTCAATTTCATCAGCACTAGCATCTTCAACTACAAATGCATGTGCAAATCCCGGTTTTTCTTCTCCTTTTTTATCTTTCCACATTGAGACTGCAACTATTACTAACGATTTACCTTGCGCCCCCCTTCCCCTTTTCCCTGAGGTTGATGAGCCGAAAAGTGATTCATCTATTTCAACTAATCCAGCCAATTTATATTGAGCATCCCTATCTTGCATGGCTTTTCGTATTTTATGGGCCATTGTCCACACCGTTTTATAATCCTTTATCTCTAATTCTCTTTTCATTTCATTAATAGATACACCCGTCTTAGATGTTGCCATTCTAAATATTAACATAAACCATTTCATTAGTGGTGTTCTTGTTTTATGAAATATGGTGCCCGATGTAATCGATACTTGATAATTGCACATTCTACATTTGTAAAGACCGCGGGTGGATATTTTCCAAAATTCTCTTCCCTTGCATTTTGGACATTCAAATCCATTTGGCCAGCGTGTAGTGTATAGAAAACTATAGCAATCCTCCTCTCTGCGAAATTTCTTGTGGAATGTTATCCAACTCATCTCTTTGTATTCCGGCCTAACTTCTTTTCTCATGATACCTAATCTAATAAATTAGGTGAGCTAAGTCAATAAGCATTAATGCTATATAAAATTGTAATTCTGAATTAAACGAAATTGTGTCTAATTCCTCTTTTGAATAAGAAGAGACTATATCTGCGTAAGTATTTTTATAACTATCT
>BDSV01000054.1 GCA_002898075.1 bacterium BMS3Abin03 | reverse complement strand
AAGAATTGATTGAGCAAAATTAATAAATAAACGAAGACAAAAATAACACTAATAAGAGTTGTTATGAGGTCAACTAAAAAACAAAGTTTTAATAGGAAAACATTTTTGGGGGAATGATTGTACATTATTAAAATCAAGGAAGCAATCAAAGTGACTGCTTCCTAATATAAAAATATTGAAAGGAATGATTTACTTTGCTTCGCTGAATCTTTTAGCTACTTCTTCCCAGTTAACAACATTCCACCAGTTTTCAATATACTCCGGTCTGCGGTTTTGATATTTCAGATAATAAGCATGTTCCCAAACATCGAGCGCTAAGATCGGTGTGCCTTTAAAATCTGATATGTCCATAACCGGGTTATCCTGGTTGGGAGTTGAGCCGACAACTAATTTACTATCCTGAAGAACCAGCCAGGCCCACCCGGAACCGAATCTTGTTGCAGCAGCATTACTGAATTTGTTTTTGAATTCATCAAAAGAAGTGAAAGCAGAATTGATAGCATCTGCCAGATCACCGTCCGGCTGTCCGCCGCCGTTTCCCTTCATAATTGTCCAGAAGAGAGAATGATTGTAATGACCGCCGCCGTTGTTTCTTACAGCAGCCGGGTGCTTTGAAATATTCTGTAAAAGCTCTTCGAGAGATTTTCCTTCAAGCTCTGTTCCTTCAACAGCAGCGTTTAATTTTGTTACATAACCGTTGTGGTGTTTTGTGTGATGAATTTCCATTGTCATTTTATCAACGTATGGCTCGAGTGCATCATAATCGTACGGCAATGCAGGCAATTCAAATTTTCCCATTTTAATTCTCCTTATTTATGAAATAATATTTATTCTAATTTCTATACTCCGGATTACTCACTGCATCCGCAGGTTTTTGCCGCATTTGGATTATTAAAAACAAATCCTTTACCGTTTAACCCGTCGCTAAAATCTAATTCAGTACCGGTTAAATAAAACAGACTTTTTCCGTCGATGAACAGTTTAATTTCTTCAGTGCTGATTACCGTATCGCCGTCTTTTGCTTCAGCATCGAATCCAAGCGAGTATGTGAGTCTCGAACAGCCGCCGCCTTTTACTCCGACCCTCAAACTGTAATTATCCGGCACTTTATTTTCTTTCATTATTCTCTTTATTTCTTTAAGTGCTTTACCGGTTACGGTTATTTCTGTTTCCTGCGTTACTGCATTCATATTTACCTCGATTGTTTTTAATCAATTCAAAAAAACTAAAACGGATCTCCGGGTTCGGTTGTAGCAAATTCCGGGTAATTAACTTTCCATCCTGTTTTGCTAACTTTTATGAATATTCCTTTCTTCTCAAAATATTTTCCCATTAACTGAGCCAGTTTATCGGCTTCTCCATAAGTAATAAAAATATTTTTTTTCTCAAGGAAGCTTCTAATTCCGTATTCAAGGTCTCTGTAAAAAAAGTTTGAATTGTAAAATACCGGGAATTTTGCTTTTAAAAATTCTAAAAAAGATTCTTCGTCTTTTTGTAATAATGCTGTGTAAGATGAAATATTTTTCTTTCCCATTTTTCCCTCTAATTTATAATTTACTTTAAATGATATTTTTCAGCAGGGGATAGAACCCTCAATTTATTAACTGCCTCGATAATCTTTTCAATTGCAAAATCGATTTCTTCTTTAGTGTTAAATCTTCCGATGCTGAATCTAATCGATGAATTTGCCTGTTCATCTGATAAACCCAGCGCTTTCAAAACTCTGCTCGGTTTAGTAGAATCCGAAGCACAAGCTGCACCGCTTGAAGCGGCAATATCATTTCTCAACGCCATCAAAAAAGCTTCCGATTTAACACCTTCAAAACGAATATTCAAATTATTGGCAACCCGTTTTTCCATTGAGCCGTTTATCGAAACTCCCGAAAGGTTTGCAATAATTCCTTTGTGAAGTCTCTCCCGGAGCTGCATTATTCTTTCTTTTTCAGATGACATATTTTGTTTAAGCAGCTCAACGGCTTTTCCGAAACCAACAATACCCGGAACGTTTAATGTTCCCGGTCGTATTCCATTTTCCTGTCCGCCTCCGTAAAATAGAGGAGCAAGTTTAACTTTAGGATTTCTGTTTCTAATGTACAACGCACCGACTCCTTTTGGTCCATAAATTTTATGCGCTGTGAAAGAAGCCAGATGCACGTTACTTTCAATAACGCTAAAATTAATTTTACCGATTGCTTGCGTTGCATCGGTGTGAAAAATTATATTCGACTCATCACAAATTTTACCTATTGATTTAATATCGTTAATTATTCCGATTTCATTGTTAACCGCCATCACAGAAACGAGGATAGTATCGTTGCGTATCGCTTCTTTTACACTTCCGGGTTCAATGAGTCCATCTTTGGAAACAGGAAGAAAAGTTACATCGAATCCTTTTCTCTCGAGCGCCTGCAGTGATTCAAAAGATGCACTATGCTCTGTTACGCAGGAAATGATATGATTACCTTTTGAAGAATAAATCTCTGTAAATCCAAAATGGGCTGAGTTTATTGCTTCGGTTGCACCGCTTGTAAAAAATATCTCGTTGGGTTCTGCCCCGATAAAATCAGCAATTAGCTCTCTTGCAAACTTAACTGCGCTTTCGGCTTCCCATCCGTAAGAATGGGCTTTGCTCGATGCGTTCCCAAAACGATCGGTTAAGTATGGCTTCATTGCCTCGAACACTTCAGGATCAACCGGAGTAGTTGCCTGGTTATCTAAATAGACCGGTAGCTTAATCATAATATTTGTTTCAACGATGTTTCTAAAAACAGGTTATCAATTCGTTTTTGAATTTCAATCAACGGATCTCTTATCTTACATCCGTCCTCATGCGAGCATTTTTCATCTGGATTATCTTCGCTCAAACAATTTGTTAAATGATGTTTATCTTCTACGGAAAGTATTATATCGAAAAGCGAAACTTCTTCAGGATTTTTTTTCAAAACATATCCGCCTTTCACTCCCTGAAAGGATGCAGCAATATCGCTGCGTGCAAAATTCTGTAAAACTTTTGCTACTAACTCGCGCGATATATCATAATTCTCGGCAATCTCTTTTGCTGTTGAACAATGTCCCGAATTATTCAACGCAAGATATCTTGCTGCCATAAAAGCGTATTCTGTTTTCTTTGATAATTTTAACATTATAAATAAGATTAAATTAGTCTTATATCAAATTAATAAAATAAAGTAAGTTAAACAAATCCTTATTTATAACCCTAATATATTCAGTGAATATTTTGCGAAGTCAATAATCGGAGTGAAATAGATACCGAATACTATTAGCGGAACAGCCAGGAAAAGCACGAAAACTTTGTTCAGAAAGTTTATCCGAAGCATAGGTCTTTCTTCATCAACTTTTACGAGGTAAAGATTTCTGAGAATACGAATGTAATAGTAAACCGATACAACAGTGTTGAGTATTGTTATTACAAGTACAACAATCATATTGGCATCAATAAGTGCGATGAAAAGAGCAACCTTTGCTATAAAACCCGCAGTAGGCGGTAAACCGACCAAGGAAATCAGGAATATTGCAAGTGCAACACCAAGCAGCGGAATCGATCGACCGAGACCTTTGTAGTCATCGATTTCTTCACTGCCTATTTCATTTGCAACCAGCATCACAACAAAGAAAGCACCTAAGTTCATAAACAGGTATACAATAAAATAGATCATTATGGCAATGATGCCTTCGTTTGACAATACAGCCACACCTAAAAGCATATAACCTGCGTGCGCTATGCTTGAATACGCAAGCATTCTTTTTAGGTTATCCTGCCAGAGAGCTGCAAAGTTTCCGAGAGTCATTGTAAGGATGGACAGAAGAATTATAATGCTCTTCCAATCGATAACATTTATTAAATGCCAGAAACCGTTTACATCGACAGAATCAACAAAGACAACTTTTATAAATCTTATCAATACGGCAAAACCCGCTGCCTTGCTTGCTACAGAAAGGAAAGCCGTAATAGGAATTGGTGCACCTTCGTAAACATCTGGTGTCCAGAAATGGAATGGTGCGGCTGAAATTTTAAAACCGAACCCGACGATGATAAACAAACCGGCAAGTAAAAGTGTGATTGAGGGAAAGCTTTGTGCCTGAATTAAAGAATTTATCTCATACAGGTTTGTACTGCCGGTCAATCCGAAAATTATTGAAATGCCGAATAGCATAATACCGGATGAAACACCTCCATAAATAACATACTTTAAAGAAGCTTCGCTATTTCTAATACTATTTTTAACAAAACCTGCAAGTACATACGATGAGAGGGATAAGAGTTCCATCGAAAGATAGATCAAGATCAAATCGGCAGCCGAAACCATAAAGAACATTCCCAAAATCATTCCGAAAATCAGGGAATAATATTCACCGTGCCTTGCATAAGTTGATTTTATTTCGGCTGAAGAAAGTGAAAAGAACACAATAAAAATTGAGGATACTACAACTATAATTTTGAAATACGATCCAAAATTATCAATAGCCATTAAACTGCTGTTTATCGATGTTTTAAAAACGAATTTGGCAGTACCGAATTGTTGAACGACTAAAATTCCGGCAATTAATAATCCTACCAAAGAAATAAAAGGGAGCGCTTTTTTATTTTTCCCCATTATCAAATCGACAACAACGATTACTACTAATGTAACTGCAACCGCTATTTCGGGTTTAATGTAAAAGAGATCCGATATTAATTGTTCTATATTCAATTTTATTTACTTTTATTTTATTAAAAACCACCGAACGAACTATAAATTACCTGGGCATCTGCCATAAACTTAACCATCGAATTTACGGATGAGTTCATCAAATCGAGCATTGGCGATGGATAGACCCCTAAGAATATTATGATTAGCGCCAGGGGTATAAACATAGCGTATTCCCTAAAAGTGAGATCTTTTAAGCTTGCCCATTTTTCATTGAGCTTACCGAGATAAACACGCTGTAAAGCCCATAACATATAAGCAGCGCCTAATAAGATTCCGCTTATGGAAATAACCGTGAGCACCCTTATTAAATCGACTGCGAAAGCACCAAGGAAAACAAAAGCTTCGGAAATAAATCCGCTTAAACTAGGTAGTCCTATCGCAGCAAAAAAAGCAACAGTTACCACGCCTGTATATACCGGCATTTGAACAGCGATACCGCCGAAGGCATCCATATCTCTTGTATGAGTTCTGTCATATAGAACACCTACAATCAAAAAGAGCATTGCCGTAATCGTTCCATGATTAAACATTTGAAGTACTGCGCCCGAGATACCGAGTGTATTCATCGATGCCATTCCTAAAAGAACGTAGCCCATATGCGAAACCGACGAATAAGCAATCATTTTTTTGAAATCCCTTTGAGCCATCGCACAAAGTGCACCGTAGATAATATTAATCATGCCGAACAGAGCGATATACCAGATAAGCTGCTTTGTAATTTCCGGGAAGACAGGATAGCTTATTCTTAGAATACCATAAGTACCCATCTTTAACAGAACGCCGGCAAGAATTACGGAAATAGGTGTCGGTGCTTCAACGTGTGCATCGGGAAGCCATGTGTGGAACGGGAACATAGGAATTTTAATTGCGAAGCCCGCGAATAATGCTATGTAAGCTATAAATCTTAAATTATTCGGATTTAAAGGCGATAAAATACCGTTTGGCGTAAAGTTGTTGGTATCCATCATAGCAAGTATATTAAAGGTAAATACCCGTGTTCCGTCTGCAAGCGTTTCCTGCGTGCTGAAGTAGAGTCCAATCATTACGATAAGTATAAACACGCTGCCGAGCAAAGTGTAAAGGAAAAACTTAATAGCAGCATATTCTCTTCTCGGTCCGCCCCAAACTCCGATAAGGAAGTACATCGGGAGGAGCATCAATTCCCAGAAAATATAGAAGAGAAAGAAATCTAATGCAACAAACACACCCATCATGCCCGTATCGAGTAAAAGGAAAAGTGCAAAATATCCTTTAATGGATTTATTGATATTCCAGGAAGAGAGTGTGGCTATAAAGGTTACTATTGCCGTTAACAGGAGAAGCGGCGTGCTAATCCCGTCTATTCCAAGGAAGTAATCCACCTTTATCTTACCTAACCAAGAGAAGCCGTCGATGTCGATCCATCTCCACTTTTCAACAAATTGAAAAGATGACTGCTCGAATATTCCACCAAGAGAATAATCGTAATTTATCAATAAAATTATAGCAATAATTACCTGAATCCCGGTGATAAGCAACGTAAGACTTTTTATTGCCCTGCCTTGGGTTTTCGGTAATGCAAGAACGATTATCATTCCCAGTATAGGCAGGAACGTTATCAGTGATAAATACGGAACACTATGCATATAATCTTACCCGTTTAATTTCAAACTAAAATGAATTAAAAATAAATAATAAAATAACTACTGATATTAAGACAAAAACCAAATAAGTTTGTACTTTACCGGTCTGGAATCTTCTAAAAATCAAACCGATAAAACCGCTGAGATACGCTGTAAAGTTTACAATACCGTCAATAACTATATTATCAAACTTTCCGATGAACGAGGAAAAGCCACGCGTAAATGTAGCAACACCGTTTACAATTCCGTCAATTATTTTCGAATCGAATTTGCCGAGGAAACTGCTCAAACCAATTGTACCTTTTACAGCGGTAGCATCGTATAGTTCATCGAAGTACCATTTGTTAAGCGAGAATTTGTAAAGCGGATTAAATCTATCGACCAATTTATCGACATTAATTTTCTTCCACTGATAAAATACGAAGGCGATCAAAATTCCTAAACCTGCCATTAACAGGGAAAGAAGCATTGTTGGAATATGTGATTCCTGTATCGCCTCTTCATAAGATTCTGAGTACATCACACTTGCGGATTCTTCATTCTGGATAACTGGTTCTTTAGCGGGAGTTAGAAAATCGAACCTGGTGTTGTCGGGAATATATTGTTCGTGTGTATTAATTCCTTTGGATAAAAGCCAGCCCTGCTCAGGATTAAATGGATTAGGTGTGTACCAGATAAAGATTGAAAGAATTGCAAGTACAGCAAGCGGCAAAGTCATCACTAATTTCGATTCCTTTGCATGTTCATATTTTTCCTTGTTTCTCGGCTCGCCATGGAAAGTTAGTATCATAAGCCGGAACATATAAAATGCAGTTAACAGGGCAACAAAGAAACCGACAATAGCAAAGAATGAATTTCCTGTAAGTAGACCGAAAGCATAAGAACCAGCCAGTATTCCATCCTTACTTAAAAAGCCGGATGTTAACGGGATACCGGAAATTGCCAGAGAGTAAATTAACATTGTGTAGTATGTTATAGGCATCTTTTTTCGAAGCCCTCCCATCTGCCTGATATCCTGCTCGTGATGCATCGAGGTTATGACCGACCCCGAACCTAAAAAGAGTCCCGCTTTAAAGAAAGCATGGGTTATCAAATGGAAGAACGCAAACTGAAACGCGCCCACTCCCAATGCCATTATCATGTAACCAAGTTGTGAGATAGTAGAATACGCAAGAACTTTTTTAATATCGTTTTGGGTTAAGGCAATTGTTGCAGGAATGAAAGCGGAAAGAGCACCGATTGTAGCTATAACCACGAGTGCGTCCGAAGTCATTATTCCGAAAACTCTTATAACAAGATAAACACCGGCAGCTACCATAGTAGCGGCATGTATTAATGCACTTACCGGGGTAGGTCCTTCCATTGCATCCGGCAGCCAAACGTGCAGCGGAAATTGTGCCGATTTTCCTATTGCCCCTGCAAATATCAACAGCCCGGTTACAGTCATCCAGAAACCGCTGTTGAACGGCAGGACACCGTTGGATATTTGTGCGAATATTTCGTCGAAAGTAAATGTATGGTATGTTGTAAAAAGCATTAGAATGCCAATGAACATACCGACATCCCCAATCCGGTTAACGATAAAAGCTTTCTTTCCAGCATCTGCAGCAGATTTCTTTTCGAACCAAAATCCTATCAGCAAGTAAGATGAAACACCGACCAGTTCCCAGAACATGTACATCATCAGGATATTATGCGTTAAAACTATTCCTGCCATCGAGAATGTGAACAAGCCCAGGTAAGCAAAGTATCTGTTGTACCGGGGGTCTCCCCGCATATATTCGATAGAAAAGATATGCACAAGAAAGCTTACCAACATTACAACAAGAATCATAAGGGCGGCGATATTGTCTATCATTATACCCAGGTTGATTTTTATTTCACCGAGTAGTGGAGTGTTGCCCAGGTTTATCCATGTGAACTCCGCCGTAATTGCCGTGTCGTGAAACAAGGATAACTTTGTATATGCAAGTATTCCCGCACCGGCTAAGCTGAAGAAGAGAATTATATTTTCGAAATAATATATCTTCTTTACTTTTTTACCGAGCAGAAGAGTAACGATAAATCCAAGTATCGGAAGGAATAAAATCGTTACGGCAATATTTATTAATGATGATTCGGTCATATAAAGTTAATCTCTTAAAGAATCAATTTCATCTACATTTATGTTTGCAAGGGTTTTATAAATATTAAGTACAATTGCCAGTGCAACAGCCGCTTCGGCAGCAGCCAAAACAATTACGAACAGGGCAATCAACTGCCCCTGCAATCCAAAATTACCAAATTTGGAGAAGGCGATAAAATTTATATTTGCCGAATTGAGTATTAACTCTATACCCATTAAAACCATAACGGCATTTTTTCTCGTTACAACAGCATACAGCCCGAGTGAAAATAAGGCGATGCTGATCACTAAAAAATGTGTTAATCCAACGTGTAACATTTTACTTTCTCGCCATTGATGCTGCACCGATCATTGCTATAAGCAGAACAATGCCTAACAATTCAAAGATCAATGCATATTCATTAATTAATAAATTACCCAAAGCCGTAGTTGTTGCTTCGGGAGCCGGTGATTCGACAACTTTCCAGTTTGTATTTAAAACAGCAGCACCTAATGCACCGGTAAAAAGTCCGAGAACAATTGATGCGGGCAAGGCATTAATCGAATCGGTTTTAATTTCGATATTTGTAATTTTATTCGTAAGCATAACTCCGAATAGAAGAAGGATAAGAATTCCGCCTACGTAAACAATAAGCTGAACTATCGCCACAAAATCGGCACCGAGCATTACGTATATTCCTGCAACACCGAAGAACGTGAACAACAGATAAAAAGCCGAGTGAACAATATTCCGGTTGGTAACCACAAAAAATGCCGATAGAAGGGTTACCGCAGCAAACAAATAAAATATGATGTCATAAGTAGTCATTATTCCTGCTCTTTCGGTTTATCGTCTTTATCATTCAATTTATCTTCTTCTTTATTATTCTCCGGCTTTTTCTGAGCGGCTTCCTCGGCTTTCTTTCTAGCTGCTTCAGCTTTTTCGGCTTCTTTCTTAATTAAAAATTCTTCATAGTTCTTTTTCTTTTCTTGGCGCTCATCCGGTGTAAGCGTTACAAAATCGAAGATAAGATTTTCTCTTTCGTATTCCGAAAATTCGTACACATCTGTCATATAAATACATTCTGTAGGACAGGGGAATACACATAACTGGCAGTAGCAGCATTTAGCAATATCAATATCAAATTTAGTTACCCACAGCGCTTTCTTCTTTCCGTTAGAAGTCTTACCTAAATCTTCGCCGGGGATTGATTTAACAGTTTCAATCTCTATACAATCTACCGGGCAGGCACGTGCACATTGAAGGCATCCGATACAGTCATCCATATTAACATATAACCTGTTACGTTCACGCTCCGGCAGTTCCGGTTTTACGGAAGGATACTGAATTGTAACAGCAGGTATAAAAAGGTGACGAAAAGTAACCTTCATACCAATTAAAATGGTACCTAAGCCCTGCCAGAATTTTAAGAAATATGTCATCATACTAAAACAGTTATCAATCCGACAATAATTAATATTACAAATGCAAACGGAATTAAATACTTCCAGCAAAATGTCATTAACTGGTCAACACGGAATCTCGGTAAAGTCCATCGCAGCCACATCTGAACAAACACGAAGAAAATACCTTTAACAGTGAACCAGAAGAATTGCTCGATGGGAATTAGCCATGGTAAATTGAACAGATCGCCAAGATAACCGAACGGCGATTGGAACCCGCCGAAAAATAGTGCGGATACTATTGCTGCAACGGCAAACATATTTGCGTATTCCGCTAAGAAAAACATTGCGAACTTCATTCCCGAATACTCGGTATGGTAACCGGAAACTAATTCCGATTCGGCTTCCGGAATATCAAATGGGGTTCTGTTTACTTCGGCAAGCGTGCTGGTAAAGATTATTAATGCCGACATCATCATTAGTGGAATAAATAATAATTTTTCGATTCCGAACACGGGTCCGCCTAAAATCAACCAGTTCCAAAAATAAGAAGTCTGCCATTCACTCAACGTATAAAGATTGAGTGTGCCGGAAACCATTATCACCACTAAAATTATGAGTAAAGTCGGGATTTCGTAGCTGATAATCTGTGCTGCCGCGCGCATAGCGCCAAGCAATGAATATTTATTATTCGATGCCCAGCCGCCCATCAAAATACCGGCAACAACTAACCCGGTAACCGCAACAATATAAATAAGTCCGAGGTCGATATTTGAACCGAGGAAAATTCCGGAGAATGGAATTACGGCAAAAGCTGCGTAGCTTCCTGTAAAAACTATTACGGGCGAGAGGTCAAAGAATAGTCTGTCGTTGTCTTTTGCAACGATATCTTCCTTTTGAACAAGCTTGATTATATCTGCAACCGTTTGTAAAATTCCATGATAACCCACCCTCATTGGTCCAAGGCGATCCTGCATATGTGCTGATACTTTCCGTTCCAGAAGAACAGCGAAGAGGGCAAACGGCAAAATAAATAAGAATAGCGGCAGCAAACTTTGAATAATTGCAGCCGCTGTTTCACTTCCTGTTAATCTGAATAACCAATCATAAATCATCTGTCTATCTCCCCGAGCACGATATCAATGCTTCCTAAAATTGCAATAACATCGGCAACCATATGTCCCTTGCATAATTCTCCTATTACTTCGAGGTTAACGAACGAAGGCGCTCTTACTTTTACTCGTTGCGGATTAACAGAGCCGTCGCTGATTATAAAATATCCTAACTCTCCGCGCGGGGTTTCAACACGAGAATAAATTTGACCGGCAGGCGGTTTTACTCTTCTCGGAATAGCGGATGAAACATCTCCTTGGGGAATCTGCTCAATTGCCTGTTCAATTATCTTTAAACTTTCTTCCATTTCGCGTATGCGCACGTAATATCTATCCCAGCAATCACCCGCAGTTCCTTTTTCGCCTGTACCGACGGGGATTTCAAAATCGAATTTATCGTAAATAGAGTAAGGATCATTTCTTCTTATATCCCATTTAACACCGCTGCCTCTTAAGGAAGGTCCGCTTATTCCATAATTGATGGCGGTTTCTGCAGGAAGGATTCCCACGTTTGCCGTTCTGTCGATGAATATTTGATTGTAAGTCAGCAGTTCGTTCAGCTCTTTTAAATTTGGTCTGAAATCTTTGATAAATTCTTTAGACTTCCTTATAAAATCGGGATGAAGATCGTGAGACAAGCCGCCAATCCAGATATAATTATAAAGCAGTCTTGCGCCGCAGGTAATCTCGAACAGGTGTAATATTCTTTCACGGTCTCTAAAGCAAAAGAGAAACGGGGTGAAAGCACCAATATCGGCGCCGTAAGTTCCTAAAGCCACAAGGTGCGAAGCAATCCTTTGAAACTCACCCATAATCACCCTGATATATTCCACTCTTTCAGGCACTTCAATTCCCATCAGTCTTTCAATCGCAAGAGCATATCCAAATTCATTATACATCGAAGCGAGATAATCAAGTCTATCGGTGTAAGGTATAACCTGCGGATATGTCATAGCTTCCGCATGTTTTTCAAAACAGCGATGCAGGTATCCGATGTGTGGAATAACATCATTTATTATTTCGCCCTCTAACTTTAATTCGAGTCTCAGCACCCCGTGTGTTGACGGATGCTGCGGACCCATATTTAAAACCATTTCTTCTGTTTTGAGAGCCATTAAATTTTATCCAATACTAATAAGGTACTTTCATTCCTTTATAAAATTCAGGGTTCTGATAATCCTTTCGAAGCGGATGACCTGCATCCCAATCATAAGGCATAAGAATTCTTATAAGGTTATGATGGTTTAAGAATTTTATACCGAACATATCATAAGCTTCGCGCTCATGCCAGTCTGCTGTTCTCCAGATTTCTTCAACCGAAGCGACCTCGGGATTTTCTCTGTCGGTGGAAACCTTCA
This sequence comes from bacterium BMS3Abin03, assembly GCA_002898075.1. Lineage (GTDB taxonomy): Bacteria > Bacteroidota > Ignavibacteria > Ignavibacteriales > Ignavibacteriaceae > BMS3ABIN03. The sequence goes on along the minus strand of BDSV01000054.1, from coordinate 3,617 downwards.
ACGTAATTTTATGTTTCAGATTTGTAGATTCTAAATGGTAATAAACAGAAAGCGTTCCGCCTTTAATAATTTCGTTGTCGTTTTCATCTTTAACTTTTTCACCGTTAGCGTCATCCACACCCGATAAATTCATAAGTGAATTAAACTCGAATCCTTCTTCATCCCGTAAATACAAACAAACCTTATCTATTTCCATAGGTGCGGCTTCAATAAATGCTTCTACAGGTTTATCGGTAATTAGGGTTATAACCGCTTCACTAAACTTAGTTTTTAAAGATTCAAATATTTCTTCGGCTGTCTTCATGCACTCTTTTTATTAATAACTAAAGATTCATTCCTGATTTTTTCCTGCAGTTTAAGTAAGCCCTCTAATAAAGCTTCGGGACGGGGAGGGCAGCCCGGTACATATACATCAACCGGAATTACTCTATCGACTCCCTTAAGAACATGATAACCATGTTCCCAGTAAGGACCACCCGAGTTTGAACAGCTACCCATTGAAATTACATACTTCGGGTCGGGCATTTGTTCGTATAATCGCTTAATTCTTAAAGCCATCTTTAGAGTAACAGTACCTGAAATAATTATTACATCGGATTGTCTTGGAGAGGGGCGGGGGATTACACCAAACCTGTCAAAATCGTAGTGAGATGCCGATGTCGCCATCATCTCGATAGCGCAGCAAGCCAAACCGAATCCCATCTGCCAGAGCGAAGAGAGTCTTGCCCAATTTAATAAATCATCAACTTTAGTAATTATTATATTTTCATCGGTGAATTGCTTATCGAGTAATCCCATATATACCTTATTCTACGATGATTAATTCTTTTTGTGATTTTTCTTCGGGAGGTTCTTCTTTTTTTAATACAGGTGGAATTATTTTTGGTCGCGCCCATTCCAAATCTCCTTTTCGCCATTCGTACGCCATTCCAAGCCCTAATAAGATTAGAAATATTGCACCGACAAGAAATCCGATAATACCGCTCCCTTTATAAACCAAAGCCCAGGGAATTAGCAGAACGACTTCGACATCAAAAATTAAAAAGATTAGTGCAACTACATAGAACCTGATATTAAACTTAACCCACGGCGAACCCTCAGGATTTTCACCGCATTCATAAGTTTTTAATTTTTCAGTGGTTGGACGAGCCGGTCTGATTAATTTTGAAGCAAAAACAGCCATTACTACAAAGAGCACTGCTGTTAGCATAAACGCGAAAACCTTACCAAATTCTGTTAACATTTACCACATTTTCAAAAAATTGTTCGTCAAAATTAACACTACTCTAAAGTAATGTCAAGATTTGTTCATCAATCGATTTAGTTACAAGTAAAACGCAAGCGTGGCGGCTGAGTGGTAGGTATAAGCTTGCGTTAATCTGTAGGCATTGTTGTGGGAAACTGTTCGAGAGAAAATACATTATCTGAATTACAAGTTTTACTATTTACTCTAACAGCTAACGCAACCCACCCCTTCCGTCCCCTCCAAGGAGGGGAAACTTCAAAAGTCCCCTCCCCGGAGGGGATTTAGGGGTGGGTAAAAGAATTAAGGTGCTATTAAAAAAATAATTATTTCTTTTGCAGGATTCTTATACCTTATTTAATTGTTTTATTGGAAGAATTACTTAAACTTGTTAAGTTTAAACGACATATCGTTACGATTAGGATAAACACCCCTTTATTTTCTTTTCTAATTTCTTTCGGGGGTTTATCCCGGCTGATATTTTTATTAGTCGGATGGCGAGTTGGTGGAAAAGACTGAGCGAATTCAGCAACGTAAATTATAAATTCAATATTTTCCGGATTATAATTATGCCCTCGAACAATTCCGATTTAGAAAAACGCCTCTGGGAAGCTGCCGATCAGCTTCGCGCTAATTCCGGACTTAAATCCTCCGAATACTCAACTCCTGTGCTTGGGCTTATATTTCTAAAATACGCTGATTTCAAATTCTCTGAAGCAAAAAAAGAACTTGAAAAGAAACAGAAGAGCGGCAGAGCTAAAATCAGTAAATTGAACTATCAGGCAAAGGGTGTTCTTTACATTCCTGAAAAAGCGAGTTATAATTATTTGCTGAACTTGCCAGAAGGAAGTAACATCGGCAAAGCTGTTAATAACGCAATGAAGCTGATTGAAGAAGAAAACTCAAATCTTGCGGGAGTGCTGCCTAAAAATTATACACAGTTCGAAAATGATGTGTTGGTTGCACTCATAAGAAATTTTGCAGGAATTCCGATGGACGTTAAAGGCGATGTGTTTGGAAAGATATACGAATACTTCCTCGGTAAGTTTTCTATGGCAGAAGGACAAAGAGGCGGTGAGTTTTTTACTCCCATTTCCATTGTAAAACTTATTAATATTAAGGTTAGAATTAAATAATTGATGATTAAAATTTCACCAAAATGGATTGATACTGCACGTTCTATTACTGGTGAGGATCATTTAGGAATACAAGCATACTCGATCTCATTTTATAGTAAATTATTTCCAGGATTCACAAACTTAACTCAAAGAGTACGTTATTATTCAATCTACCCGTGGTTTCTTTCAAACTACATAAAACTTATAGGTGTTAAAAATAATAGAAAAAAATGGAGAGACTTTTTAAGACGGTGTGAGTTCTTATATGCACTTGTTTCAACTATTGATTCAAATGAAAAATCTGTTGTTGGGGCACAGCGTGCTAAAAATATTTTAAGCGAAACTTATAAAAAGATTGATTTTTCTAAATATACAGATATGAGTAAGGACTCAGATGATCAATACTGGGCTCAGAGTTATGGGGGCTATGGTCAATACTATTTAGGATCTTTAAAATCCCTAGATATAATTTTTTTCGAGGATGATAGTGAAATAGAATATCTTGGGGAGAATGGAAAATTATTGGTTAAAGCGCTTGATGAGATAATTCCATCCTCTATCTCAGATAAATTTTTTAAGATTGCTAAATCTGGAAATGTTGGCATTAAAGCTCTTGAGGAGCTATCCATATACCTAAAACCATCGAATATCGACAATAATTCAGAAGAAGGTAAAGCATTAAGAAAAATATTGTTGGAGGATGTTAACTATGCAAGTGATCAAAACAGGATTGGAAGTTTCAAACTGCTTCTGACAATTATGAATCAATGTGAACAATCTGAAGAATTAACGTACAACAACCTTAGATATATTCTTTTACATAAAAGCTATACAAATGGGGATAAAATAAACATTCCGACTGATCTCAAATGTTATGCAGATAACTGGACTGCTTTTTTTGTAGGTGAGTTAACAAACTATTCTCTAGAAACTCTTTTTTGGGCAAGTCTTCAAAGAATGAAGAATAATAACAATATGAATATAAATTCATTCTCCGTAGACATGGCCAAGTATATCGCGAATGTAAACCAAAAACCAAAAATATGGTCTAAACTTGAAGTGAAAAATTTTAATTTCCCTGAATTTTTAAGTTCTATCTATCAAAGAATAAAAATCAATGATAAAGATTGGTATAAGAAAAAATTCAGTACATATTACTTGATAGAAGGAATTAAGGAAAGTATATATGACGATAATATTAATGACGCCTGCTTCTTTTCAATTTTGCTTTTTGCCAAAATCTATAATCAGTACCA
>BDSV01000053.1 GCA_002898075.1 bacterium BMS3Abin03 | reverse complement strand
TAACACAAGCTCTTTAGGTCGTAGATTAAATTAACTAACGGGCTATTGGTTTTAACCAAAACTGATTAAAGAGTTATACTAAAGCCATAATTAACTTGGGCTTAAAAGTCAGGACAATTAAGTTGACACCTATGCGGCTTTTGCGGGAAGAGAGGATAAAGGTGAGTTTATAATAAAACCAAAATCCGGTAACCAATTTGTAGAAGGTGTATATTAATTATCTGTAATAGATTAAGTAAGTTTGAAAACCATTATCTGAAAATTATTATATGAATTCAACTAAAAACATTTTTTTACCTGGTGCCGGGCAGCAGTTTAAACATCTAAAAGAAAATATTAACCTGAAAGAGAAACGTGTTTTAATAATCGGTTCGAATAGTGAACAGGTAGGGATGATGTTTTTGCGGGAAGATGCGGCATCGGCTAATATTATTGTTGATGATCATGATTCTCTGATGAATTCCCGGTTTATACTAAAGGATGAGAGTATTCCCGTTAGATTAATGGAATATGACAACACCGATTTTAATAATTCATATTTCGATTTGGTTTATTCACAGGGTGGAATATCAAGCCGGTTTAGGAATAAAATCATCAAAGAAATAAAAAGAATATTAAAGCCCGGCGGAATATTATCTGCAGGAGAAATAGTTTCTTTGCAAATACCGGTACCGGAGTTTATTAAAGATATTTGGGAAGCCGATAGTATATATCCGCTGCAATTAGAGACGATTAATAATTATTACACAGAAAGAGGCTTTGAACTAATTGCGGAGAAAGATTTGTCGGCTTCACTAAAAGAGTTTTATAATTCTTCGAAAATTTTGTTGATGAAACATATTGTGGAATTATCGGAGAGTGAAAAGAGTTATTATAAAAAATTGATTAAAAAGATTAATCATGAAGCGGATGCTTATTTAAAACTCGGAGGAGAAAAATATATAGGTTTTGTATCACTCGTTTTAAGGAAAGAAAGTTGAAAAAGGGAGACACAATAGAGTTAAATATTACAGACTATGCTTTTGAGGGCAAGGGCATTGCAAAATTAAATAAAGAAATAATTAAACCGGGATCGGGAGAAGCAGAGAAAAAAGATGATGCCGAAAACTATGTGGTTTTTGTAAACGGAGCATATCCGGATGATAAAGTTAAAGTCAGGCTGCTTAAAATTAAGGGCTCTTACGCTGTAGGAAAAGCAGTTGAGGTTTTAAATGCTTCCGGGTTGCGTACTGAACCGAAGTGTAAATACTTTGGAACCTGCGGCGGGTGCAGGCAGCAGGACTTAAAATACGATAAGCAGATTTACTACAAACAGAAACACGTTGAAGAAATCTTTGAGCATATTGGTAACTTAACAGGTTACGATTTTAAAGAAATCATTCCCTCTGAAAATGAGTTTTTCTACCGCAATAAAATGGAGTTTTCATTCTCCGATAAAAGATGGTTAATGAAAAGTGAAATCGGTTCGGATGAAATTACCGACAGAAACTTTGCTTTGGGTTTACACATTCCAAGGATTTTTGATAAGGTTTTGGATATCGATGAATGCTTTCTGCAATCGGAATTGAGCAACAGGATTCTGAATTTCACAAGAGACTTTTTCAAATCGAGGAACATTTCGGCTTATTCAACAAAAACTCATACAGGGTTTTTACGGAATCTCGTTATCAGGCAATCGAAGAACACAGATGATTTAATGGTAAACCTTGTTACAAGCAGCGAAGATGATGATTTGATGAACGAGTATAATACTGAACTGCGTAACGCTATTCCTCAAGTAACAACTATTATTAATAATATTAATCTGAAGAAAGCTTCTGTTGCAATCGGTGATTATGAAAAGGTTTATCACGGAACAGGTTTCATTTACGATAAAATTGGGAATCATAAATTCAGGATAAGCGCAAACTCATTTTTTCAGACGAATACCTTGCAGGCAGAAAAATTGTATAACACAGCTCTCGATTTTGCTGAATTAAAAGGGAATGAAATTGTTTACGATCTTTATGCCGGTGCAGGAGCCATAACCATTTACGTTTCTGAATTCGCAAAGGAAGTGCACGCATTTGAAAGTGTCGAGTCGTCGATAACCGACGCTAAAACAAATGCCGAACTAAACAATATTAAAAATGTACATTTTCATAAAGCTAATCTGTACAAATCTTTTCTGCCTATCGTACAGGAAAAGAAATTACCCAAACCGGATGTAATGATTATCGATCCGCCGAGAAGCGGAATGCATAAAAACACCATAAGCGATGTGATAAAATTGGAACCCGAAAAAATTGTTTACGTAAGCTGCAACCCCGCAACGCAGGCACGGGATATAAGGTTGATGGTTGATGCGGGATACAAGTTATTGAAGATGAAACCGGTAGATATGTTTCCGCATACCTATCATATTGAGAACGTTGCGTTGTTATTAAAAGTATAAATTTCTAACTTAATCAATCCTGTAACGTATTCTTATATTATCCTTTGTTATAACTGAAAATGAATTTTCTATTTCAGATGAATGGTTGGAAAGGAAATCGCTGATGATTATTTGTTTCCTTTTGGTAGAATAGCCATGTAGTCTAATTAATATTACCCCAGTACTTATCAATTTTCTTCGAAAAACCAATTCCCCAAAATCTTTATCAGATGTAATCAATATTGCTTTATTTTCTTTTGCAATTTCAAGAACTTTTTCATCATTTATTCCTGGATTTATTTCCGGGATATAGATGACATTATTACCCTGGTCTCTAAGAGTCTCTACAATCTGTCTGTCAATATTTTCATCTGCTAAAAAATTCACTTGCCGATCTTATCAACAGGATAAACAACGTCAGCTTTTAAAGCTTTAGCAGCAAATGACAAAGCTGCCTGAATCGCTTCTTTAGTTAATTCGGGATGCTCATCTAATAATTGGTCAATTGTTTCGCCAGCAGATAATTTTTCTAAAATCATCTCAACAGTTATTCTTGTTCCCGAAATTACTGGTTTCCCCATCATTATGTTTGGATCGGACTTTACATATACTTTTGTCATTTCTAATCTTCTATTTATTTTCTAATAAAAGTTAATAAAATTTTTTTCATGTTTAATTATAATCTTTTATTATTTAAAATCAACACAAATTCGCCTTTAAGATTTTTCTCCTCTGCAATTTTCAAAACTGATGAAGCGGTTCCCCTGCAATATTTTTCGTTCTTCATCGTTAACTGGTATGCCAGGGAAACCTGTATGTTTTTACCGAATATTTTTACTACGTCGGTAAGTAATGTTTTTAGGCGGTACGGTGTATCCATCAAAACAATTACTTCTTTAATACGTTTTAAGTCTAAAAGCTGTTTGCGCCTTATATCTTTTTTAGGCGAAAGCCATCCGTAATAATAAAATTTTTCAAAATCGAAACCGGAGCCGGTTAACGCAGGCAGCAGCGAATTTGCGCCCGGGACAGGAATAATCTCAATCTTTTGAGAAATGCAAACATCGACAAGCAAATGTCCCGGATCTGAAAAAAGCGGTGTTCCGTGATCCGATATTAATGCCGAGGTTTTCCCCTTCGCTATTTCGAGAAGTATCTCATTAACAACATCGTTTTCGTTATGCTCGTTCAGCGCAATTAGTTCTTTTTCGATTTTGTAATGAGAGAGTAATCTACGTGCGATTTTATATTCTTCACAAATTATAAAATCTACCGAACGTAAAACTTCTATAGCCCGCAATGTTATATCATCGTAATTTCCGATTGGGGTTGACACGATAAAGAGTTTATTCTTCATTTTTTTTATTTCATTTAATTGAAAATAAATTACCATCTAATCATAAATGTAATTAATTTTGTATTATTATCTTTATCTATTATGAATTTTAATCACAGTAATTCCCATTTAAAATATAGTAGTTTAAAAAAGCTATTCTTAAATTCTAACGGCATAATGCTTCTCATTGTTTTCCCGTTTGTATCAAATAATTCCGAACGAAAAATTAATTTCATATTTTACAAAATCAAAACCGAGAGTTGATAAAATGAAAACTAAATTTGTTGTTTTTGCAATTATATTTTCGGCGCTGACAATTTTTGCACAGGATTCTGTTCAAACATTTCTTGCGGTGCAAAGCACAGGCGTTGAAGAATTCCACAGCCTATACCCCGAATACGATGGAAGGGGAACATTGATTTTTATCCTCGATACGGGTGTCGATATGGGTATAGACGGTTTGAAAAAAACTTCCACGGGCGATGTTAAAGTAATCGATGTACAGGATTTTACGGGCGAAGGCGACGTGAAGCTTTATGAAGCCGATACCGATGAAGAAGACGGAAGGGAAATGTTTATAAATGAAGATATGGATTATAAAGTTTTCAGCTCCGATAAATTAACTTACCAGGCAGTTGATGACGATTATTATATCGGGGCATTTAAAGAATCCCGCTTAATAAATTCAAGTTCGCGTGCTGCCGACCTGAATGGTGACGGCGATACGGAAGACACATATTACGTTGTTGCCTTTGAAACGGTTGCAGAGAGCGACAGCTTTTGGGTTGCTTATTTTGATACCAACGGCGACGATGATATTTCAGATGAAACACCGCTCAGAAATTATAAAGTTGACAAGCAATATTTCACCATTAAAAGAGAAAAAGGATTACCCGAGCTTACTTTTGCAATAAATATCTTTCCCGAAAAGAAGATAGTCTCTCTTCATTTTGATGATGGCGCACACGGAACGCACGTTGCAGGTATTGCCGCAGGTTATCAGATAGGGAACGAAAACTTAAACGGCGTGGCTCCCGGCGCAAAGATTATTAGCTGTAAACTCGGAAACAATCTTTTTTCCGGTGGTGCAACGGTAACTGAAAGCATGAAAAAAGCTTATTTATATGCAGATAAAATATCTAAAGAAAGAGAAGAACCAGTAATTGTAAATATGAGTTTTGGAATCGGCTCCGAGATAGAAGGCAGATCGGAAATGGAACAATTCCTTAATAAGCTGATGAAAAATAATCCTTACCTTTATATTTGTGTTGCAAACGGAAATGAAGGACCGGGAATTTCATCTGCTGGTTTACCGGCTTCGAGTAAATATGTTTTTTCGAGCGGGGCAGTTTTAACGAAAGAAGTCGGCAGAGATCTGTATGGTTCATCGATCGATAAAGATATAATTCTTTACTTTAGCTCGCGCGGCGGTGAGGTTTCCAAGCCGGATATATGTTCGCCGGGTGCCAGCACATCTACAGTACCCAACTGGGCTGGCGGTGATAGATTTTGGGGAACTAGCATGGCTTCTCCTTATACTGCGGGTGTAGTTTCATTAATTCTAAGCGGAATTAAAGTTGAATATCCCGATGTAAAAGTTCCGTCGCAGCTCCTGTTCAAAGCTATCAGGGAAAGCGCAACAAATATGGAGGGCTATACACCGATCGATCAGGGCGGCGGATTAATAAACGTTGTAAGAGCATACGAGCTTTTAAAGAAGTACATTAAGGATGATGAAATAAACAAATTTGAAACATATACTACTTCTTCACTTGCACCGGATATGCCCGATTATCACGCACCGAACCTGTACCTTAGAAACGGTTCCTTTTTAACAGGCGATGAAACCTTCATCTATAGAATCAAAAGAAATAATTTTCAGGACAATGATAAGTTTTACAGAATTTATAATATTAAAAGCGACAGCGACTGGTTGATCCCTATTCAGAAAAGAACTTACCTGCGAAACGATCAGAGAACGGTAATAACCGTTAAATTTGATAAATCGAAAATGACGGAACAGGGACTTTACTGCGGCAGGATTAAAGCTTACAGGGATGATAAAACAAAATTCCCCGAGTTTGATATGCTCGCCACTGTAGTTATTCCTTATCATTTCGATGCTTCACATAATTATGAACAAAGCTTTGAAAATAAAACTATTAAAGCCGGAAGAATCGACAGATATTTTATTGATGTGCCAAACGGACAAACTTTAATGAAAGTTGTTCTTTCCCGTAATCCTAAAAATTATTCGATGACACGTTTTCGTGTATTTGATCCCGACGGAAGAGGAATGGGTTTATCGTCGTTGCTTTATTCATTAGATAATGAAAACGAGGTAGAGAAATATTATTCTGATCTCAAGCCCGGCGTTTATGAAGTTGATGTGGAAGGTTACTTTAGAGCAACCGAGCCATCCGAGTATAATCTCTCGATAAAATTTTTCGGTATAAACAGGTTAGGCGATAAGCCGTTGAGCAGTGAAAACAATACCGTGGAGATTATAAATCTTTTCAACAAAATTGAACGAGTCGATTTAAGCGGAGAGCTTGTTGGTTTTAAACAGGAACATATTGTTAAATTAGGAGGGAAAGATATTTACGAATATCCTTTTGTTCTTAAAAAAGACGTGGCTGAAAAACAGTTTACAATCTCACTCAGCAAAAAAGATTTTGATAAAATAACGGATTTTTCAATGTTGATTTTTGATTCTTCCGGCTATGCAGTTGATAAAAACGGGCTTACATACAAGGAAGGAAAGGTTTCCATTTCACATTCATCTAAAGACGGCGATGAAAAATTTGTATTAAAACTTATTCCGGCATTTGCTAACGAACCTGAAGATATGACAATTAATATTTTAGAAAAAACATACTTTAATAGCGCAGATAATGTCGATGTAACGTTTATGGGAAGACCGGACGTACGGCTTTTTCCCCAGGTGCCGGTGAAATTAATTTGTTCCTTTAGTAAACCGGAAATTGAAATACCGGAGGAATCAGAACCGTTTGGCACAATATATTTTAATTCCGCTGCTAATGGCGAAAATCTATACGAACTACCAATTATCTTTAACTTTTAATGCAGGTTAAATTATGAGCGAAAACACCAATCAGGACTTTAAGGGGCTGCCGTCTAATGCTTACACCGAGCTGAAAGAGGGCGAAGAATATGTTCCCGTAATGTCTCCGGATAAAACATATCCGGAGGTAAGTACTTATTCAGTGCTTTGGGGATTGTTGATGGCTATACTGTTTTCAGCCGCTGCCGCATATCTCGGCTTAAAAATCGGGCAGGTTTTTGAAGCGGCAATTCCGATTGCAATTATTGCTGTTGGATTATCAGCCGCTACAAAAAGGAAAAACTCTCTCGGCGAAAATGTGATTATTCAGTCGATAGGAGCTTCATCGGGAGCAATAGTTGCGGGAGCAATTTTTACAATCCCCGCTCTTTATATTCTGAATTTAGATGCCGAATTTTATAAAATATTTTTAGCTTCTCTTTTCGGCGGAATTTTAGGAATATTATTCCTCATTCCCTTCCGGAAATATTTTGTTAAAGATATGCACGGTAAATATCCATTTCCCGAGGCAACTGCAACCACCGAAATTTTAGTAGCCGGCGAAAAAGGCGGAAACCAGGCTGTGGTTCTCATATTCAGCGGTATTATCGGCGGGCTTTATGATTTTATCATTGCAACTTTCGGATGGTGGAGCGAAGTGTTTACAACACGCGTTTTCGGTTGGGGGCAGCAATTAGCGGAAAAATCTAAAATAGTCTTCAAAATAAACGTTGGCGCTGCCGTTATGGGTCTTGGTTACATTGTCGGATTAAAATATGCAGCCATTATAGCTGCCGGTTCGTTTGTTTCGTGGTATGTTATCATTCCTATATTTGCTTATGTGGGCGATGGTTTAACAACTGCTTTCGGTGCAAATGTTACAATGATGCTAAAAGATATGTCTCCCGAGCAGATATTCAGTAATTATGTTCGGCATATCGGAATCGGCGGAATTGCAATGGCTGGTATAATCGGAATTATTCGTTCATCCAAAGTTATATCCACAGCTTTTAGTCTTGCAGCAAAAGAGGTAATGGGAGTTAAACATGCAGTTGAGGATAAAATAAGAACACACAGAGATATAGCGATGAAATACATTGCACTTGGAATTCTCGGTACTACATTATTAATATTTTTATTCTTTTTACTGGGTGTTGTAAATACATGGCTTTACGCGCTTGTCGGTCTTTTAATCGTTTTAATTATTGCATTTTTATTTACAACAGTTGCTGCAACAGCAATAGCAATTGTAGGTACAAACCCGGTTTCAGGAATGACTTTAATGACATTGATCATTTCATCAATAATTCTTGTCTCGGTTGGCCTGAGCGGTACGAGCGGAATGATAGCCGCATTAATTATTGGCGGAGTTGTCTGCACTGCGCTGTCGATGTCCGGTGCATTTATTACTGATTTGAAAATCGGTTACTGGCTGGGTTCTTCTCCGTACAAGCAGGAAAGATGGAAATTTTTAGGCACTCTGTTTTCCGCAGCTACGGTTGGTTATGTAATCATAATACTAAACCAAACTTACGGCTTTACCGGTGAGGGAGCGCTTGTAGCACCACAGGCAAATGCAATGGCAGCGGTAATCGAACCGTTGATGTCTAACCAGCCGGCGCCATGGATGTTATATATTGTTGGAGCGCTTTTCGCCCTTATCTTAACGATGATTGACGTTCCTGCGCTTGCTTTTGCTCTTGGAATGTACATCCCTCTCGATTTAAATACTCCGCTGCTCGTAGGCGGTTTGATAGCACACTTTGTTTCTACGAGAAGCAAGGATAAAAAAGTAAACAAAGCAAGAAAAGACAGGGGAACACTTATAGCTTCAGGATTTATTGCCGGCGGCGCTTTAATGGGTGTTGTTAGTGCAATATTAAGATTTTACGGAATCAATCTTGTAAATAAAGAATGGTTTGAATCGCATTCAGCAGAACTACTTGCGATTATAATGTTTGCTATACTCTGTGCTTATATGATATGGGATTCGTTGAGAGGTAAGGCAGAACAATCAGATTAAGCACCGAGTAACCCTGATAGTGAGTAAATTGTAGATATCCTTAGAGGCGCATCAATGATGCGTCTCTACTTTTATTATACTTTATATTTGCTGCCATAACAGTAATATTTATTGTTTTTCTCTAATCATTTCTTCTATTTTTAATAAATTATTTATTTTACTGCCATAGCAGGAATTTTCTTATATTTTATCTTCCAATCTATTATATTAATAATGATCTATATTTATTACTGTTAAGGCGGTAAAATAATGAATTCAAATTACATTGGAAGCGTAGTACACTTCCACAGAAAAAAAAGTGGTTTAACCCAAAAACAATTAGCTAATCTTGCCGGAGTAGGGAAAACCGCAGTCTTTGATATTGAGAAAGGAAAAGAATCCGTTCAATTAAATACATTATTAAAGATATTATCTGTATTGAACATCAAAATAAAATTATCAAGCCCGCTTATGCATTTATTAGAAGATGAAACGAGCATGAAAAAGCATTTACACACAAAGGGATGATTATAATGCGAGTTACATATGACCAAAACAAGAAATTATAATCATATAAAAATGAGAAAAGCTAAAGTATATAATTTTGGAGAGTATGCCGGCGACTTGTTGGAAATTGAGAAGGGTAAGAATTATAAATTCATTTACGATGAAGAATACAACGGTGCTCCAATCTCGCTAACAATGCCGCTGGGAAATAAAGAATATACCTTTGATCGGTTCCCTCCGTTCTTTGAAGGATTATTACCCGAGGGGATACAATTGGAGGCATTAGTGCGGCAAACAAAAACAGACAGAAATGATTTCTTCTCATTGCTGATGATTACAGGTAAAGACCTGGTGGGTTCAGTAACAGTTGAAGAAAAATTGTGAACATCTGCCCTATAACATATAAACCATGCGGTGATAAAAAGTATTCTCCTGCAGGATTAAAACTTCTTTCCGGGAAGTTAAAAGATCTGAATGATATTCCTTTAACGCAGGAAGAACAATTACAGGAAGCTGCTGCAAGATCAGTTAAGATGTCCATTCAAGGTGTGCAGCCCAAGCTAAGCGCTAAGCTCAGAATTAAGGAAGCAAAATTTGATATTGTAGATAGAGGCGGAGGATATATCCTAAAACCACAAAGTAATTTCTACTCCGAACTGCCTGAAAACGAAGACCTTTCAATGCACCTTGCAAAATTGATCGGGATAGAAGTTCCACTTCACGGATTAGTATATTCCATCGATCAAAAATTTACTTATTTTATTAAAAGGTTTGACAGGTACGGTAAAAATAGAAAATTATCTGTTGAAGATTTTGCGCAGCTTTCCGGGAAATCAAGAGAGACCAAATACAATTCAAGCATGGAGAATGTAGCGGCAGTACTCGATCGGTATTGCACTTTCCCATTGATTGAAAAGATAAAACTTTTTCGGTTAACTCTTTTTAATTTCCTTATTGGTAATGAAGACATGCATTTGAAAAATTTTTCACTAATAACCCGTGATAATAAAACCGGGCTTTCTCCGGCTTATGATTTATTAAATACTACAATCACTTTGCCGAATCCCCTGGAAGAAATTGCACTTCCTGTTTCCGATAAGAGAAGCAATTTAACTTCAAAAGTTTTAATTGATTACTGGGGTAAAGAAAGATTAAAATTAAATGATGTGGTAATATCCCAAATACTTGAAGCAATAATAGATGTTCAAAACGAGTGGGAAAGTATAATCGATACCAGTTTTCTCTCTAAGAAAATGAAAGAAAAATATTTTGAACTGTTGAATTCAAGAAGGAAAAGATTAAAATTATAAAGCACCATATTTTTTGTTAAGCAAGTATCCCTTTTATCTTTTCAATCAACTCACTTAGCTCAATATCAAGCCGCTCACCGGTATTTTTGTTCACGATTTTACGTTAAATATCTTTAAGTCCTTACTTGCTCTTACGTTTTTATTTAGAACGTTTTACTCTCTTTTTCGATAAACCTAATTTAAAAGCTTTTGTAACTATCGCTTTTTTACTTCTCTTTAAGTTTTCAGAAATTTCATTAATAGAGATTTTAGCATAATGCTTTTTCAGATATTCTTCTTCTTTCTTTCTCCAGGGTCGTTTTCCACTCGAGGCAGCTCCCATCCGGCTTGCAGTATTCTTAACTGCATTTACCGATCTATTCAGCTTAGTTGCAATTTCCTGAATGGACATCTTTCCGTAGTTTCTTTTAATAAATTTTTTTTCTTCCTCTGTCCACTTTGTTCCTCTATCGCGTACCTTTATTCCTATCTTACCAGCATAATGAGCAACCTGGTAGGATTCCATGCCAAGATGTTCGGCGATTTGCTTATACGTTTTCTTACCTGCATTCTTAAGAAGATAATTATGTTCTCTCTTATTCCATTTATGTTTGTTTGATCTGCTCAGCCCCATCTTTATCGCTTTAAGCAGTACTGCATTTTCAGACCGGTTAATAATTTCGGAAATTAGTTTAAGTGAATAATTGTGATCAGGATATAGTTTTTGCAGATACTCTATTTCTTTTCCAGTCCATTCGGGTTCCTTTTCACCCGTTAGGTTAAGTCTTTCGACTCTGCCGGTAACAGAACGTATGGTACGCTTGAGCGTGCGTGCAATAGATGCGTTTTTCCAATCATTGATATGACTTCTAAGGTACCTGTCTTCCCACTCGCTCCAGGGACGAATACCGTTGTAACGTATCCCAAGCTCTGCTGCTTTGTTCATAACAGTATCGGCACTGTGCTCTACGAATTTTGCAACGTATTGAGCTCCTTTTTTCCGGTAATGCCTTTTAAGAATTTTTATTTCTTCTTCAGTCCATCTTTTAGGCATAATAATCTAATTTTAAAAAATGAATATAAAATTAATTAAGCAATTCTTTAATCTTATTTTCTAAATCATTTAGCCCAACCTCAAACCGCTCGCCGGTTCTGCGCAGCTTAACTTCCACTTTATTTTCTTTAAGTTTTTTATCACCTACAATTACCTGTACGGGCATTCCGAGAAGGTCTGCATCTTTAAATTTGAATCCCGCCTGCGCATCTACTCTGTCGTCATAAAGAACATCGAAACCGGCTTTGGTTAGTTCATCATAAATCCTATCGGCTTCTTTTGTAACATTTCCTTTTTTCATGTTCAAACCCATCAGGTGGATATCAAACGGAGCGAGGGTTTTATCCCATATAATTCCGTAATCATCATGGTTTTGTTCAATGTAGCAAGCCATTACTCTTTCAACACCTATTCCGTAACTCCCCATAACTATAGGATGCTCTTTACCGTTTTCATCGAGATAGTTTGCACCCATTGCTTCTGAGTATTTTGTGCCGAGCTTGAAAATATGTCCGAGTTCGATGGCAGTAAACACTTCTAGCTTAGCATTGCAGTTAGGACAACCCTCACCGTTTTGAACAATTCTCAAATCTGAATATTCAATTCCGGGGACATCGCGTTTTAAATCTATTCCACCAATATGGTAATCATTTTTATTTGCACCGCTGTAGAGATTGTTTACATCTTTCAACCTATTATCGGCAATTATTTTCCCTTTAAATCCGATTGGTCCGATTGAGCCTGCATCTGCGCCGGTTATTTCCAAAAGCTCTTCCGGATGTGCTGGTCTAATTGTTCCACCGAGGTAATTTTCTAATTTGCTTTCATTTACTTCATCATTACCAAGCATTAAAATGAGAACAGGATTTCCTTCATAAATATAAACACGCGACTTTGCAGTTTGTGTTTCATCGATTTTCAGAAATTCACAAAGCTCATCAATCGATTTTACATTTGGCGTGCTGATTTCTTTTATCTCTTCACTTTTTTCTTCACGCTTTTTCGGCTCAACCCGCGATGCAGCAACTTGTACGTTTGCGGAATAACCGCACGCTTCGCAATGTGCAACCGTATCTTCGCCGGCACCGGATTTGACCATAAACTCTTCGGAACCTGTTCCGCCCATCGCACCGCTGAAGGCACCGACGACAATGACTTTTAATCCGCATCTCTCAAAAATTTTCCTGTATGCTTTATCGTGTAGTTTGTATGATTTATCCTGCTCGGTTTGATTTATATCGAACGAATATGAATCTTTCATCAAAAATTGCCTGCCGCGTATAACACCGCTTCTCGGTCTCGCTTCGTTTCTGAACTTGGTTTGTATCTGGTACCAAATCTGCGGCATATCTTTATAAGATTTCACAACGTTTCTTGCGTGGAAAGTCATTATCTCTTCGTGAGTCGGGGCAAGAACGTAATCCCTGTTTTTAATATGAAAGAGTGTATCGCCGAATGCTTCAATTCTACCTGTTTCTTCCCAAATTTCCTTTGGATTAAGTGCGGGAAGATGGAATTCCTGTCCGCCGATTGCATCCATTTCTTCTCTTATAATTTCCGTAATTTTTTT
>BDSV01000052.1 GCA_002898075.1 bacterium BMS3Abin03 | reverse complement strand
AAAAGAGACATAATAATCATTGTAAAACTTTTAGCTTTTCCAACCAGGGATTTACCCAGTCTGTATTTGGCGCAACAATCGGAACGGCGGTTATTTTCCCGCCGAAGCCAAGCCGTCTTATTGCAAAGCTGTTAATGTTCGTAACCTCGATTGAATTGAGAAGATCATAATCGATGCTCACACCATACTTGATAGCGAGATTCGTTGTATAGTTATTCATCTTAACACGAAGTTTCCGGTACGCTAATTCACGTTTGTATTCATCTTTTACTTTTTCAAACGGTTCCGGTTTAATTGTAGTGCTGTCTTTTTTATCAATCAATTTAAATATTGAATATCCCCCAGGCACCGCCAAGGGTCCGTAAATATCACCAACATTCATCGTTGCGGCAATTCTCCCGATTTCACCATGACTGGTTACGGGAAACAGTCCGAATTCCCCGCCG
The DNA here is from genome assembly GCA_002898075.1 of bacterium BMS3Abin03. Taxonomy (GTDB): domain Bacteria; phylum Bacteroidota; class Ignavibacteria; order Ignavibacteriales; family Ignavibacteriaceae; genus BMS3ABIN03. The sequence continues at coordinate 7,064 of BDSV01000052.1, read as the reverse complement.
TTTTTCTTTGCCCAATCCCGCTTCGTATATTTTCCTGCAAGTTCGCGAAAATCTGCCCCTTCACTGATTGCTTTTAAAATCCTGTTTACTGTAGAAAGACTATCGGTTAAAATCTCAATTACATTTACAAGTTGCGGATACGATTCCGCCTTTTGCCTGGTTTTATAGTAAGTATAAACCTCATCATCACTAACGGACACCGAATCTAAAAATTGATTCCGCAAAATCTGGAACTGGTAATTATCCATCCACATATTTATTTCTGCACGAACACCGGGTAATAGATTATAACCGCGCTTAATACCCTCTCTCGCTAATAATTCCTGTTCAATCAAGTACTTTGTGCGCGCATCGAGCAGCGCCCTGATGTATGTTATTCGATAATCCGATGCAGAGAAACCGTCAAATGCAAGCATCCTGATATATTTCTTTAATGTAATAGGTTCCTCATCGAACTCGATGAAATTTTGTTTGAGAGAATCAGCACCGAATTGATTTTCGATAAATAAAACATCGTCGGCTAAAAGATTTATCAGATTACTATCACTTACCAGTGAATTCTTCTTCTTCCATTTAAACCTCCGAGAGATTTTTCCGGCGAAACTTTCGAAGAGTACCGGGTTAACATTAACTTTTTTATCGGAAAAATAATCCGCATAAAATTTCCGGTACAGCTCTTGTGACTTCCGCGCTTTAATAATCTTTTCAACGGAAGATCTCGAATCTTCTAAATCAGCAGTTGTGTTTAAAACACTTTCAACTTTATTTGTAAGTCTGAAAATGTACCAACCGTCGGGAGTGAAAATAGGAGTTGTGTACTCACCCAAATTTAATTTGTACAGAGAATCTTCAACCGCAGCATCCATTTGACCATAAACCACTTCGATGGGAGTTGCCTGTTCTTCGTATTCAGGTCTTGCAGTTAAAACCGAATCGAAAAGTACTCCGCCGGTAAGCATTTTATACAGTTTATCGATTTCCGCTTTGTCTTCGGAAAACAGGAAGTTTACCTCAAGCTTGGTTTCGTTTCGAAAATAACCTGTTAAAAGTTCGGCATCCGTTATTTTTATTTTATCTGTAATTTCTTTTTTATAAAGAGCATCCCTTACAAACATTTTTTCAAATTCTTCTTTTGAAAATTTCATTATTTCGAGTGTGTCCGATCCCAGCGCTTCCGATTCCTGCGCCCAAAGTTTTTCGGCGATAAGAGTGTATAAAAAATCCAGTTCTGCAGATTCGGATGTTGAACCACCTGCATTATTTAATCTCGGAGTGAACTCGTATCTTTCGAGAAATTCTTCTTTAGTGATGACTTTATTCCCGACCCTCGCTACAGTCTGCTCTTCAGCAAATTGAGCAAACACGGTGGCGTAGAAGATTACAATAAAGAAAATAATTCTACCCAAAATGTTTAAATTCATACAATCTTTATTTCTGAACGGATTAAAATATTGAAATGTAAATTACTAAATTAGTATGCTTAATTAAATGATATTTATTACCGCACCGGCTAAAATATTTCGAACAATTCAATCTGATCTATGCATCAAAACAAAAGTAAAATTAAACGAAATACCGATAGTAAAACATCAAAATCAAAACAACAGGTAAAGTCCGCACCTAAATGGTTTTACGGTGTTTTAATTGCAATCCCTATTGTATTAATCATTATTATTGAAATTTTTCTCAGAGTCGTTAATTACGGATATGATTTCACAGAATTCAAATTAGTTTCAGATTATTACCCGGATAAACTATTCCTAAACCCCGATCTTCCGAACAAGTATTTCATCAACCTAAAAAATACCCAGTCAACTTTACCCGACGGTTTCGACAAAGTTAAGAAGGAAAATGCTTTCCGCATATTTGTAATAGGCGGAAGCACAACCGCCGGCTGGCCTTACGTTCTAAATGCATCGTTCAGCAGGCACTTGAAACGGAGATTGGAATTACTTTATCCCAAAACTCCGATTGAGGTAATCAACTGTGGAATTTCAGCAATTAACAGCTATACTCTTCTCGATTTTATACCTGGAATATTAGGACAAAAACCCGACCTTGTATTAATTTATGCCGGGCACAACGAATACTACGGTGCGCTCGGTGCCGGGTCGTCTGTTTCCCTCGGCAATTCGAGAACACTTGTAAACACATACTTGTGGCTAAAAGATTTCAGAATCACACAACTGTTAGAGGATGCAATTACGGGAATCTATGGAATGTTCAAGTCTGATGATAGTGTGAACGATGAAACAAAGAATGAAACGCTAATGGCAAAAATGATCGGGGAATCATTAATTCCGTTATGCAGCGAAATTTATAAGGATGGTATTGAACAATTTGAAGGTAATTTAAATGATATTCTTGAAATGTTAACCGATGCGGGTGTGCCTGTATTATTAGGTGATTTAACATGTAATACCTTAGACCTCAAACCTTTTGTATCCGTTAAAACAGATTCTCTTCCGCCAGCCGAAGATATATTCGAAGAAGCGAAACAGGAGCTGAGTAAAGGTAAAATTCAAGATGCCGATAGTTTGTTTCTTTATGCAAAAGAACTTGACGCCCTACGATTCAGGGCACCGCAGAAAATGAATGAAATAATTAATGAACTCGCAAAGAAATATAATATCAGCGTAGTTAATATCGATTCGCTTTTCAGATCGAAAAGTAAATACGGTATTGTGGGATACAACTTAATTGTCGATCATCTCCATCCGAATATTGATGGATATACATTAATCGGAAAAGCATATTATGAAAGAATGGAGCAGCTTAATTATCTGCCTGCAGGTAAAAAGAAGAATTTAACAATTGAAGAGCAGGATAGCATTCTGAAAGCAAACTTTCCTTTTACAAGATTAGATTCTGTGATTGCTGAGATGAAAATAATTAAATTAACAGGAGCTTATCCGTTTGTGCCGCGCGGAACACCGAATTATAAAATTATAAATTACCCGATTAGGGATCTTGTTGATTCGTTAGGTGTACAGGTTATAAACAAGGATGTTAAATGGGAAACTGCGCACAGCCAACTGGCAAATAAATATTATGCAGAAGCTAACTATAAAGGTTTCATAAATGAAATGAATGCGATCATTAGTGAAAGACCGTACTTCGATGAACCTTATGAATATCTTATAGCTAAAATTGTCGATAAAGGAATGATAGACGAAGCAATACCGTATTTGCAAAAACTACATCGGTTTAAACCATCTTATTTTACCACCAAATGGCTGGGTCAAATTTACCTATCCAAAAATATTAACGATAAAGCATTAATGTATCTTAAAAGTGCCGCAAAATTCAGCCAGGCAGATTCCCAAACCTGGTATAATCTTGCCGGGGCTTATTTTAACAACGATGAAATTGATAATGCAATTATAGCTGTAAAGAAGAGTTTAGAACTTAATCCTAAAAACAAACTTGCAAGAAAGTTCTACGATCAATTAAAATCACTGAAGAGATAAATTCAACTCATAGTGTGATTTTATTGGAAAGATGAGAAAGCGAATTAGGCAATTCGCTGTACAAAAAAAGCCGGTTAGTGAAATACCAACCGGCTTTAATATTTAGAAAAGATGAGAAATTACTTGAGTAATATCATCTTCTTTGTCGAGACAAATTTTCCCGTATTTAATGTATAGAAGTAAATACCGCTCGCCATTGTTTTGGCATCGAATGTTACTTCATAAACACCGGAAGTTTGCTCTTCATTAATAAGAGTTGCTACTTCCTGACCGAGTAAGTTGTACACTTTAAGTGTTACCAATCCCGGCTCGGGAATAGTATACCTTATCTTGGTAGATGGGTTGAACGGGTTCGGATAATTCTGTTGCAAATCATACCTAACCGGAGTCAGATTTTCTAATTTTTCAACAGCGGTAAAATCACCAAATACGTTATCCAGAACGATATCCGGTCCATCAACTAATAAAAAGCTGTGATTTACACCAAATCCACCTTCATTATCAAGAGGAGTTGAGCCACCGTTTACTGTATCGGCACCCGGGTACATCATAGCAAATTTATATTCGAACATACCTCCGCCCTGGGTTCCGCCAGGTATGAAAACCGTTCTACTCCAGATGTTATTACCCATATCTGTTAATACTTTCATTAGACCTGTAGTAGTATCATCTGGTGTCCAGGTACCGCCAGTGCCCCAATTTCCTAAGAAATCGGCACCGCCCCTCATACCCACGAATTCGAGAGTCGAGGGATCAATAAGTTCACCATTGAAACGGTTAACAGGTGCACTCATATCAACGTTGAAAGTAACGTTTATATCATTAGCCAAAGTATCGAATATAGGATAGATTCTCGGAACGATTGTATCCAGAGCAACAGTCTCACCATCTCCCTGGTAGATATACCAGCGGTCTTCACCTGTTTCCCAGCCGCCGTTTGAAAATCTATTATCGGGGAAAGCTTTGAATTTCCATTTTGTGGAATCACCGGTTTTTTCCACGGATAAAGTGGTTCTATAAATTCCGGCATTGAAATCGTCAACAACCATTCTGCGGTTTCCCTGTACATTTGAACCACCTTCCCAATCGAGACCCATAACAAGCAGTGAATCCTGGTTTCCGTCAAAAGCTCCACCAGCACCTATACCTAAAATATCACCGATATCTGCGGTAAAAATTATGGTATTAGTAAACGGCACATAAGAATTATCATCACTGAACCATACGACCGGTAAGGTCATATCTGGACCGGTTAAGGTAAACGATCTGTTTGGAACGCCTTCCCATCCATCGGGTGAAATAACATATTTGAACTCAAATGTATTTCCCTCAAACGATTGAGGAATAGGAATAGTTATAGTATATATAGTGTCGCCATCAGAATCGTCAAGCGTCCACATATCACCACTCCAATCAGCAGTATCACCTGCTGCTATCTGGAAATCTCCCCGTACAACAAGTACATCCGCTGCCGGGTCAAAGTTGCCCTTGAATACCTGGACACCCATATCGCACTGGAATGTTACAGGTATATTCTGTGCCATTACAAGTGTACTTACGGAGATTACCAAGAGCATTAGTATGAGTTTCTTCATAGAATACCTCCTTATTTTTAGGTTTAATAATTATCAGATACCTACTGATAATGAAAATCTGGAAATCTGATCAAACACTCCAAAATCAGAATAACTATAGTCAAATTTAGCAAAAAAACTACCAAAATCGTATTGAACACCAACACCTGCGGTTAGCCCTTCTTCCGCATCAGCTTTTAACAACGAGTTATATCCGACTCTCAGAGAAATAATATCATTCCAAACTAATTCGGTTCCTAAATTCCCATAAGTCGATTGATTATTAGGAACAACTGCATCAGATGAAAGAAGCCATCTCCAATCTGAATCTCTGCTCAATACATTATAACTTAAGCCCACAGCAAAAATCAACGGCAGAGGCCAGGAATCGGTTTCAAGCTTTGAAGTTATATTTGCATTGTTGCCCGTATGAGCAGGATCAATATCTGCCGGTCGAAGCAGGTCTTCACCATCTAATTTCATTTCCGTACCGAAGTTAGAAATATTCATACCAAGGTTCAAGCCATCCATCGGGGTATAAAATAGTAGCCCAATATCAACCGCCCATGCAGTTGCGCTCTCGTTCCAGATACTTTGAGAAATATATTTTACGGTTCCGCCGATGGAAAATTTATCGGTTAAATTTTTAGCATACGATATACCAACAACAATATCTTCGGCTTTCCAGCGTTCACCGGTTCCGTTTGGTGCACTGGGCGAGGTTATCTCTTCATCGCCATAATCGAGCTGATTAACAAATAAAGCTACGGCATTATCCTCATCTATTTTTAAAGCTGCACCAAACCAGTTAAATTTAGTCTCAACCAGCCATTCGGTATATGCAAAAGTAATTTCACTACGTGGTATCCTAGACAACCCGCCGGCGTTCCAGTATGCAGTTGTCGCATCATTTGCAACCGCAGTAAATGCTCCTCCCATACCGGTAGCGCGGGGTCCTACAGGAATAGTAAGAAAGTTTGCAGCAGTTGTACCAACCTTGGTTTGCGCAAACAGCACTCCGGAAAAAAGAACTAATATTGCCGGTATCAAAAACTTCTTCATATTAAACTCCGATATAATACCTGTTTTTCTTTATTTGATGATTGCAATTTTACCCATTTTTTTGTCGCTGATTCCTTCAACATCAACCACATAAAAATAAACTCCGTAAGCCAAATCCAGCCCCTCCTTAGTTCTCACATCCCAGGTAACAGAACCGTTTTCCAAATTAGCATCGTGGTAAAGAGTTCGAATAAGATTACCACTGCTCGAATAGATGTGAATAGTACTCTTTGGCGGTAAATTGATAAAGTTTATAACTCTCTCACCCCGTCCCCTAACATTTGGTGGAAGCGGCTGCTCGAAAACGTTGGTAACAATATATGGATTCGGGACAACCTTTATTCTGTTCAACTGTTCACGCGCATCATTTACACTATAATCTGATCTGCTTGTAGTGAATTTAAATTCATCGCCGGCAGTTAAGGGTTTATGTATAGTTATAAAGAGTGAATCGCCGCCCTTTGGAATATTTGCCGTGCTATCCTGATCCAGCATAACTATTTTCCATGTTACTTCTGTTGCTTCGGGATTTGCAAGCGTAAGCTGATCCAGGTTTGATAAAGTGTCCGGTCTAAAATTACTGGCTTCCGTAAACGCAAAAGGAATCCTAACCGGGTTATCCGGATCGGCAATATCATGAATCTGGAAATTCACCAATCTTGCCGGGGGCGCCCCAGACCCGAATATTTTATAGAGTTTATCAGATGAATCGGCGTATTCATCCGAAAAGCTTATAACGTATGATCTTGGCTCTTTAGTACCAATTATACTACCGGAAGAAGATACAAACTGGCTCACCTGATAGCCAAGATTCTCAGGATCGGAATTATTCCAAAAACTTTTTGCCGGGTTCAACTCTATGTTTTTAATATTTTGAAACGATGTATCTATTGAAAGCCGGACGCCGTTAAATACATCCTCGTTATCGGGAGACATCGGGGCATCGGTTAATATATAG
>BDSV01000051.1 GCA_002898075.1 bacterium BMS3Abin03 | reverse complement strand
TATTTGTTTACCTTATATAGGTTTTGCAAAGGCTTCTATTATAACGTTAGGCGCTTAATATACGGATTAATTTTATGCTGTGTGAAAAACCAATTAGTTGGTAGAAAAGTTTATAAGTATTTTTTTTAACCCATCCTTATCTTTTCCACTTACTTTTCCAATTCTCTTTACAATAATAGATTTATCGATTGTAGTGAATTTCATTCGTATCATAGAAGGTTTTGGCAAATTAGATTTTTCCCATTCTTGTATTTTATAATCTCCTAATCGATATTCCGAATCTAATTTGCTTGTTATGAAGGCAATTACAACATCTAATTTCTCATTATATTCGTCAGGCGAGATAATTAATGCAGGTCTTCTCTTCGTAGTTTTTTGATCAGTAAAAGGAAAGGGAACTAAAATTATATCCCATTTTTTATAAATTGTTATAGATTTCATCTTCCTCATTATCCCATTCTATAAACGAGGCTTCCGACAATTTCATTATTTCGTTTAAATTTTCTTTCTCAGAAAGTCTCATTATTTTTTCTTTGTTTCTCTTGATATACTCATCGATTAATTCCGTCACTATCCCGCCCATAGTTTTACCTTCGAGAGATGCTATAACTTTTAAAACTTTCCTTTTGCTTTCATCGATTCTAATACTCATTACACTCATATTATATTTCCTACTTGTTTTATATACTACAAGTAGTATATATATACTTTCATCATTAATCAAGTGAAAAATCAAAATATTTCAAAGAAAGAACGTATTTGCACAAAATATTATGTTTTTTAGAGATTTCTCATTATTTGTAATCCATTGTTTACGCCGATGTTAGCAGCGCCTAACCTCAAAGATTATTTGTCAATGGATAAAGTAAAAACCGTGGGGCAGGACAGTGTCCTGCCGCCAACGATTAGAAGGTTGTAACACCAAAGAACAGAATATTTGTTTTGAAAGTATTCGCAGGACAATTGTCCCGCACCACGATTTTCATTTTCATAAATGCTTTAGCCCATGTTAAATTGATGTTGTATTTTTAATCATTTGATGAGAAAGAATCATTATTAAAATATGAAATCGGAAACTGGTGTTTTACTCGTAAATTTAGGCACGCCGGATACCCCTTCTGTTAAGGATGTTAGAAAATATTTGTTTGAATTTCTGAATGATCCGAAAGTGATTGATATTCCGGCAGCCGCAAGATTCTTTCTCGTTAATTTTATTATCCTCCCATTCCGCTCATCTAAGGCGGCAAAAAATTATAAGAAGTTATGGACGAAAGAAGGTTCCCCTATTTTAGTTTACGGAAAATCTGTTCAGCAACAGCTTCAGCGGGAATTAAGCGATAGGGTTGAAGTTAAACTTGCAATGAGATACCGGAACCCGGGAATGGATGAAGTTATTGCAAGAATGGAAAAGAAGAATTATAAAACAATTATCATCGTACCGCTCTTTCCGCAATATGCTTCAGCAACTACCGGCTCGATTATGGAAAAAGCAATGAAGCTTATCGGTAAATGGAATGTGGTACCCGAAGTAAAACATATCAGTCAATTTTATGATAACAAAGCTTTTTTGAATACTATTGTTGAACGCGCCTCAAAATACAATCTCGATGAGTATGATCATATTTTGTTCAGTTATCACGGGTTGCCGTTAAGACAGTTGGATAAAGTTTACGGCGACGGAACGCTGTGCGAAGAACACGATTGTGAAAATGAAATCAACGAAGAGAACAAGTACTGCTACAAAGCAACCTGTTATGCAACAACAAGACTGCTTGCCGACAAACTGAAAATACCGAAAGAGAAACACACTGTATGCTTCCAATCGAGATTAAATAAAAATTGGCTGGAACCGTTTACCGACCGGGTTGTGATTGAACAGGCAAGGAAAGGTGCAAAGAAGCTTTTGGTTTTCAGTCCTTCGTTTGTTGCCGACTGTCTTGAAACAACAGTTGAAATAGGAATAAAGTATCAAAAACTATTTGCACAACACGGCGGTAAAAAAATTCAGTTGGTCGAAAGTCTGAATGATCACCCGATGTGGATTGAAGCGCTGAAAGGAATGGTGCTGGCAAACATTTGATTTTAGATTACCGCTTTTACGGGAAGAACAAGGTGCAGGTTGTCATTTCCAGCTTGACCGGGAATCTATGGGTGATGATATGACCGTTATGAAGAATACTTTATTAACATATTTAATTTTATATTCATAAATAACTGTATAAATTTTTTTACCAATTAATTTTAATCGATGTCGCTTTCAGAAAAAATATTATCGGCGGGCGTTATCGGAGCGGGCGGAGCGGGCTTTCCAACGCATATAAAAGCAAACGCTGAAACTAAAATTGTTGTAGCGAACGGCGCAGAATGTGAACCGTTAATTCATAAAGATTACGAACTGATGGTGCATTTTGGAGAGGAGATAGTCGAAGGATTAAAGCTGCTGCGGGAAAGTACAGGGGCATCGAAAGCGCTGTTCGGAATTAAGAAGAAAAACACTGTTGCGATTAACTCGGTTAAAAAGCATTTTAACGGAAGTAACATTGAGCTAACATACCTGGGCGATTTTTATCCTTCCGGTGATGAATATGAGCTTGTTTATGAAGCTACCGGAAGATTGATTCCACCAGCGGGAATTTCATTAGACATTGGATGTGTTGTAAACAATGTTGAAACTCTTTATAACATATTCAAAGCGAATAAAAACGAACCGGTAACAGAAAAGCTGGTTTGCGTTACCGGCTCAGTTAAAAAACCCTCAACATTTTTTGCACAAGTTGGAATATCATTCAAAGAACTGATAGATTTTGCAGGCGGTGCATCCGTTAAAGATTTCGGCATTTTTATCGGCGGTGTTATGATGGGAAAATTAACTTTTGATCTCGATGAAGTTGTTACGAAGACTACGGCAGGATTAATTATTCTTCCGAAAGATCATTATTTAATTAAAAGAAAAAACCAGCCGGAACAGAATTGGCACCGCATCGGCAAATCAGCTTGCGACCAGTGCAGTTTTTGCACAGAGTTTTGTCCGCGTTATCTTCTCGGCTACCAGGTCGAACCTCACAAGGTAATGCGCTCGCTCGGATTTACGAAAACAGGCAGCGCCGTTTGGAACCAGATGGCGGAACTTTGCTGTTCATGCGGATTGTGCACGCTTTATTCTTGTCCCGAAGACCTTTATCCGAAAGAAGCGTGCGATAAAGCAAAAACTGAAATGCGTAATGAGGGAATAAAATTCGTTCAGCAGAAACCGGTTAAGGTTCATCCGATAAAAGAAGGAAGGCGGGTTCCTTTAAATCAATTAATTCAAAAATTAAGATTAAAAGATTTTGATAAACCGGCACCGTTTAATCCTGAAAAACCAATTGCACATTCTGTTAAAATTTTATTAAAGCAGCACATCGGCGAGGCATCATTTCCGTTAGTAAAAGAAGGAGAGAATGCAAAGGAAGGTCAACTGATAGCCGGCATTCCCGAAGGCAAGCTTAGTGCGAATGTTCATTCTTCAATTGCGGGAAAAGTTGAAGAGATTACCGGAGGTTATATCAAAATTGTTAAATAAAAATTTTATCGAGGTAATACTATGATTGAAAAAAACTCTATCGGTTTAATTGAAATAGGCAGCATTGCAGCGGGTATGCAGGCGGCAGACCTGATGCTGAAAACATCCGAAGTGGAGTTAATGATTTCGAGAACAATTTGTTCTGGCAAATATATGACGCTCATTTCAGGAGACGTTGCAGCGGTTAGTTCAGCCGTAAGTAATGCAGTCGATACAATCGGGTTCGGGGTGATCGATCATTTTGTGATTCCAAATGTTCATAAAACAATTTTCCCTGCAATAGCAGGACACAACAGCGTCGAGATGCTTGAATCACTCGGAATAGTTGAAGCATATTCAGTTGCTTCTTTAATTGAAGGAGCCGATGCCGCTGTTAAAGCCGCAAAGGTAAAGTTGGTTGAACTCCGGCTGGCAATGGCGCTGGGAGGAAAAGCTTTCTTTAGTGTTACCGGCGAAGTGGCGGCAGTTACAAGTGCTGTTGAAGCTGGCTCAGCGGTTATTTCCGAAAGAGGATTGCTTGTAAACAAGGTTGTAATTGCAAACCCGAGGCAGGAGCTTCTATCGGAAATGATTTAGAAGAAATATTGTTTTAATCGGGACACAAATTACCTCACCGCAATTTTTAATTTTGATTCGTCAATCTCCATTATTGATAAAATACACGCCAAAATTTTTATAAATTGACAAAATTGTCACCATCTACATATTGAACCCACTAATTATTATAGATAATCGGCAATTATCAAAAAAATTAATTTTTGGCATTTGAATTGGGATATACACTATTTTAATTGGATTTTACAGTAAACTCCTCTCTTTTTACCTGTCCCGACTTTTGCGGGAAGAGACGATAAAGGTGAGTTTATAATAAAACCAAAATCCGAAAACCAATTTGTAAAAGGTATACTTTATCCTAAACAACAATAATAATCATTAATAAAACAGAGGGAGAATGATATGAAGAAAATTTTTTTACTGATTGCAGCAATAATTGTGGTTTTAATTATCCCGCTGCTACTTTCACAACCATCGTTTAACGGGAGTGCCCCCGGATGTTCAGGTTCCGGATGCCATACGCTTACGGATGGAATTGTTTCCGTAACTGCATTGGATAATCTTCAAGTAGAGATTACTTTATCCGGAACGAGCAGTAAGGTTGCAGGCGAGCTTGTTGACCAGAACGGGAATGTAGTTACTTTTGTAAATTCAACGAACAGTAATCCGTTTATATTAACAGCGCCTTCCGCAGGAACCTACAGGGTAAATGCCGGATATAAAAATCCTGCAAGAAGATGGGACTCATCTATGGTTAGCGTAACTGATTTATTGCCACCGGCAGCACCGAGTAATTTGACTGCAAGCGTTAACCAAAATCCGTTGTCTGTAGAACTGAACTGGATGGATAATTCGACAGTTGAAGATGGATTTGTAATTGAGAAAGAAACTGTCGTTGCCGATGTGTATGAAATTGTTGATACCGTTTCTCAGAACGTCACGATGTATGTAGATACGAACGTTGCGTATTTTACTTACAATTATCGTGTGAAAGCATACAACGTTGCCGGTGATTCGCCGTACAGTAATGTTGCACAGGTGTTAGTCCCCGTTGAATTAACTTCGTTTACTGCTGATGTAAAAGAAAACGGTGTGCTGATTGAATGGACTACCGCAACCGAAAAAAATAATATGGGCTTCGAAATCCAAAGAAAAACCGAAGATACCTGGAAGACGCTTGATTTCATTAAAGGAAAGGGTACCACGACAGATATAACCAACTATTCTTTTTTAGATTCATTTATAGAAGTGTCTTTCTCAGGTAGTGTTGAGTATAGATTGAAGCAAATTGATTTTGACGGTACGTTTGAATATTCGGAAACTGTTACTGTTGATGTTGATTTTACACCGGATGAATTTGTACTATATCAAAATTATCCCAACCCGTTTAATCCATCTACCAGCATCCAATATAAAATAAGCAGCAGGCAATTTGTTACGGTTAAAGTGTTTGATGTTTTAGGAAATGAAGTAGCTACATTGGTTAATGAAGAGAAACCAGCGGGAGACTATAAGGTTGAATTCAATGCTACAGATTTACCGAGCGGTATATATCTCTACAAAATAATTGCAGGTAGTTTTACAGCTACTAAAAAGATGACACTCGTTAAATAAACCGGGCGTTTTTTAAGTAACAGGAAAATTAATCCCCGTTCGCTTATGTGTTCGGGGATTTTTTTGATTTTAAATCGTCTCCCGTCAGAAATCCATTGACTTTTATTTTTAAAAGCATATAATGTATAAAGCATACTAAGAGAAATGTTACTTAAAATACTTTAAATGCCTGTTGTTCTTATCAAATCGCTATAAACCTTCAGAATAAATTAGAAAGGAGGATCGCACAATGGTAGAAATGAAAAGGTATCATTGTGAAGAATGCGGTTATTACTGGGAAGTATCTTCGAAGGAAAAATTTCCCGAATCCTGCCCGGGGTGTAAAAGCCAAAAAGTTCATCAAGCTGCCGGTAACAGAAGATTTTCAAGAAAAGCCAGACCCAAGGTCAGATGGTCGTTTCCAAGCGGTATGCGAAGGTAAATTAGTTATGCATTAAGATAGGAGAGAATCTAAATGAAAATTGCGATTGAATCGAATGACGGAAAGACGATAAAGTCTCCGCTCAGTAAAACGAAGGGATACCTTGTATTCGATGTTGATGATGCAAACATAATGGGACCCGAGTACAGGAGAAAACATAACAAAAGAAGAACGGTTAAAAGTGGTAAGGCAAAACCGCTGCTTTGCGATTGCGGAACGATTATCTCGCGCGGAATGGACAGGGAAGCTCTTTCTAAAATGAAAAAGAAAGGGCTGGATGTTTTTATTACTTTTAATACTCATGCGCAGGATGCTTTAAGAGCATATCTGAAAGAAAGATTGATTAATGAGCAGTTAATTCACCGGGAGTGTTCGGATACAAAAAATATTAATTGAAGATCATTCTAACATAACGAAGCAGATAGATTATAACGAAGCAATAACTGCCGGGTGTTAACTATGTCTATTTCTTTAATTTATCTTTACTGGCAGTGACCACTCCTGTGAGGTTACTAATTTAATGATAAATGATAAAAGGCAAATGCCTTTTTAAAGGTCTCAAGTTGACCGGTAATTTAGGAAAACCGTTAAAAGGGTTGGCTCTATGTGTTTTTGTTTCATTAATCCCGTGGTTAATCCCGGGATTAATGGTGTAATAACTCAAACTATTAACTGTTTTAACAGTTTTAATCTCTATCCGGTCAACTTGAGCTATTCTTTAAATACCTTTTCAAACTTCTCAAGTTTTGGACCTATTACGTAAGCACAATATCCCCGTGTGGGATTCTTTTTATAATAATCCTGATGATATTCTTCTGCTTTATAAAATTTAGTCAGCGGTTTAATTTCCGTAACAATTGGTTTGCTCCATGCGCCTGATTTATTCAATTCGTCTTTATATTTTTCGGCAAGATTTTTCTGTTCATCGTTTTGATATAGAATGATTGACCTGTATTGGGGACCAACATCATTTCCCTGCCTATTTAAAGATGTGGGGTCGTGAGTCTTCCAGAATATTTCCAGCAGTTCATCGTAAGAAACAACATTGGGATCGTATGTAATTTGGATTACTTCTGCATGACCTGTGTTGCCCGAACAAACTTCGTCGTAAGACGGGTTATCGGCATCTCCGCCTGCATATCCGGAAACAACATCGTTAACACCTTTCACTCTTTCAAAAACCGCTTCGCTGCACCAAAAGCAGCCCGATCCGAATGTGGCTTTTTCCAAATGTTTTTCCACTCCTTTCTGTAATATAAATTTGTTATTGTTGCTTTGTGCATTAACCCGAGCACTGAAGACAGCGAACAGCAAAATAAGAAACAATCTTATGTAATTAGCGGCGATATTCCGTTTCATAAAATTACCTTATTAAAGAAGCCCTTGCAAAACCTATATAAAGTAAACAAACAGCATTAATATTAGTGTCAAAATTAATCAATAAGGAAGGCGAAGCATTGAAAAATGAATAAAGTAGTACTTCCAAACCAATCAAGTAACATTAAGCATTTTGCTAATAATAAGTTATGCGAAGCCTCCTTAAAATCATAAACCTTTCATTTAAGATGATTGATGCTAATCTATTAATCAAGTCAAACAATTATAATGTGATTATCATCAAACAGAATTTTTAAAGAAATGAATATCGATTTAACGGAGAAAGCTGAAAGTTGGGGGAGTGGGTTGTGATGTTTAAAATAATTTTAAAGATGCCAGAAATTAGAGTTTACCAAAACTCTTCTGAATAATATAAAACAGTTAATTTCAGACTAATCCGGAAGACAATTATGTAATCATTTCAGCACCAATCCAATTAGTTCGTAAGAATTGTCGAAAAATTTACTTCCGTCTGGTCTGGTGAACCATTTCTCACCTTTTATAAGCCCTTTAGAAACCGAGGCAAAAATTTTCCAAGTTGTGGTACCATTTGTGCCAATATTAATAACCCTGTATTGATAACAAGAATATTGCCCTCCGATAACTGTAATAAGCGTGTCTATTGATACTACCACCACATTTTCCACTTGGTTTCCCGGACCGGGATGAGAATAAGTATCTCCAACTCCCGCAGGGTACTTTAAATATAGAGAAGGCTGAGATCCATTGGACCAATCTTCCCATGCTCATAATCCATCAATTTTATTCGTAAGTTTTACAAATCCCTCGGTGTACCATTCTGTATTGCCTGCCCCAACAATACCGTTAATAACAAAAGTATCTACGTCTATATCACTAACTTCTCCTGTATTATTGTCTATTTGATAAATATTATAAATCCACATATTGCCAACTATTAAGGGCATAATTACATCTTGTGAAGGTTCTGTAGAGTGGGCCCATTCTCATTGCCTTGACAACTCCATAAAAGAACAATGATGAGTAAAATGAAAACTTTTTTCATATTAGTGTACCTTTTTATTGATTAACCTTTTCCTATTTTTCCGGCTTTTATTTGTTTTGTTAGAAAACAGCAGAATCACATATTATTATATTCCTCCAATATGTTTATAAGTTTAACCTTTGGCATTTGAACTTGTACTTCATAGAAATTATTTTTTTCATCGTATCTTTCGGTAAGAATTTCGACATCTTTTAAAACTGTTTCAATTCTGGATTGAACGAAATCACTGGTTGAAAAATCTGCCATTGTTGTTGTGGCGGTAATTTTAATAGTGCTGATTTTTTCTGCCAGGTTTCTTTCCGCATCTAAAATTGCTCCTTTTCGCGCAAGCATTTTATTCCTGGATTCATCGGGATATTTATCAACAACAGGTACTTGACCGAATGCTGTTATATACTCCTTCTTCCAGGTTGTCTTAAGATTACTTATAACCTCATCATCAATTTTTAAGGTTGTTATGTCTTGCCCACCTTTAGTATTATCTTCTACCGTTCTTTCACGAACGATCGTTTTACTACTACAAGCAGCTAAAATTATAAATAAAACCATACCTCCTAAAATTTTAATCATAGGTGGGGAATCTTTATGACTCTTCTGGGGAATACTTTTGACCCTAACTCAGAAAAACTGGGGAATACTTTTGACCCCTGACAATTTTCAAAGATAAGGAATACATTAAGGAGTTTAGATTTATATTATATGATTAAAACTGTACACGATCTATTGCAAATTATTTTTAACTAAACTTCGTTGGCTTCCCCATGGGGAAGTTTGTAATCGATGTTGTGCTAATACTAGTGCATCTAAAAAGTGTAATCGATGTTATGCTATTTATGAGATAATAAATAGGTATTAAATGAATAGTAGCAAGTTTTATTTCGTTTTGTAGTGAATAATTGAAACCTGCTATTAACCTTAAATTTGCATTATTTGTCGCTCCCAATCCAATTTTTGTACTTTCTACGTTAAAAGAATTTATTAAAATATCAAATACCACATCAGAAGTTAAGATAAAATTACCCAATAATTTTATTTGATCGTTCGTGGTATTCGTATCTCCATCCGCATCATAAAGAATAACATCCAAATCAAATTGATAATTTGAATTATCTCCCTTTTGAAGATTATATTTAATTCCATTATAATAATAATTAACCTTTTCTATCTGAAGTTTCTGTGAGCTTTGTTTTAAATTAATTTCCCCCTTTTCTATAGCCTCTGTTAAAGTGGCTTGTGTAGTATTTATTATAATATTATCACAGGAAGTTTGTACACTCGTGATTTTCTTTAATAGTCCATTTCCATAGGGTAGAGCCAACAGAGATAACCTTTCACTACCCAACCTCCACACTAATAGACTCAACCTCGTGCTTGCCTTCAAGTTCTATAGCTTCGTTATTATGAATTGTGAAGGTTTCTTCTTCGGGGTGTAGTGTAAGCTGGAAGGTTTCTCTGTCGGTGTGTGTGATGGGGAATGTAAATATCTTTGTCTTGTTTCCCATTCTTAATAAACGAATAAGAAATGTTTTATCGCTATCTACAAATGTTTTCGCGATTACCGCAGGTTCTTCTGCAGCCGATGCTGCCGCTAAAATCGGTACATCGGAAGTCCTTTTCGGTAGTTCGTCTTTTACCGGAAACAATTTAATTACTTTTGTCAGTTTATATGCAGGGATTTTTTCTGCAATTTTTTTGCGTATTTCATCGGTTATATCGGATTCGATGGCTTTTTTCAGGTGACGATAAAATTTAATCGGCTCAAAACCGCCCTCTTTTTTCTCTAAAAACGCAAACTTTTCTGCAGAAAGCGTCTCCGGGAAAAACACAAAATTAAATATATCACGTTCTGTTATGTCTTTAAGTTCAATCATTCTTCAAGTTATTCTGTTTTCTATGAAGTAATATATTAATAAAAATTGGGAATTCTAAAAATGGGAAATTAATTTGCACTAATTTCTTCGGCAATCTTCTCCTTCAACAACCTTAACAGGTATTCTAATATGTTCTGATATCTATTTAGATAAGCTTCTTTCGTCAGCAATTTAAAATACTTTGTGAAATACTCGTACAATCCGGGATTTAATCCCCCATCCCTCAAATCATTTGCCATATCGGTTAAAACCCCCATAAAAACCACATGTTCTTCTTCAGTCAGCTTTCCTTTACTCACATAAGTTTCTTTTAGCTTTTTCTCTGTATAGATTAACCCCTTTCTTATTATTTCATCAATTTCAATCTTTTTTAAGTGATTATCTGAACCATCTTTGTTCGACAGAAAGCCCGAAAGGTTTATTTCTTTCAATCTTAGTATTAGTTCATTTAATGGAATGGCAGGAAAAAAGTCCGTTTCGGATTTTATGTGATGAAAAATTGAAATTAATATTTTTTTCTTTTCTGTAAACAATTCTGTAGGAAGACTTTCAAACTCATTTAAACCAATAACCTTTGAATTGATAAAAATTTTTGTTTCTACTATGTAAGTTTTACCAATGTAATTTGTTTTTACAAATCCCTGGGTGTGAATTAAATAATTAACCGAATTTAATATTCTTGAGAAAAACGGATCGGATTCTCTTAACAGAAAAGATATGTGCTGCTCAACTCTTCGGGAAATTACTTTATTTAAAAAGAAAAGTGCGTCTTTTTCTGTTTTAATTGGAGGGCTCCATTTTCTTACTTCATCGGTAAACACGAAACCTGTGCCTGCGGTATTCTTTTGGAACAGCGGAATAATGGCTTCAATCGCTATGTCTTTAGATGAATAGCAAAGTTGTTCGGCGATGCGTTTTATTTGATTAAATCTGAACTGAATATAGGAATGGGATACCTGAAAAAGTTTTTCTATGAACTGATTTAATTCCCTCTGTTGATATGTATCATCGCAGAGTTTTTGTATAAAATCTATATACGTATTATCCTCCTAAAAAATCCCGGATTAATAATATAATAAATTTTTACAATTCTACAAAGAAGAATTCAGAGACCATAGGAATTCATTCTATATATATTATGTATTATCCTTCCGGGTCTATGGGGGAATTTAGCCGCCTTTTACCGGGCGGCTTTTAATTTTTCATATATTTCTGCCGGAACAAACTGTTCACCGTTCCAATACATCACCTGTTTAAGTAAAATATTAATATACTCTTTTGTGTGCGATAGTGGAGGCTGCAATTCTCCGCTTTCAACTAAGGCGTCCCTCGCAACCTGGAATCCTCCTGAAATATCAATCCGTTGAATAGTTAAATCTTTATTAAAATCAACCATAATCCCTTTCAAATCCGGAGGTTTTCCTTCATGGATATAAATGAAAGGATCCTTTTCCCACTGAGTTTTGTTTATTGCTCCCCAACTATCCTGATTAAATTTTTCCTCGAAATAACCGGTATAATCTGATTTGGGAAGCACCACATAGTTATTTACTTTGGCGATTGGCAGGTTTTCAAACATACGTTCTCCAACAGCAGGGAGCTGCCCTCCTATTTTATCCACATTAATTGAAAAGATAATTACCCTTCCTAAAGAATTGTTCAATCCGCCGGTAACTGCAACATTACCTTTATAATTGAACAGGATAGGTGAGTTATAAAATTGCAGCAGCTCTTTGATAAAAGTAAGTGTTAGTGCTGCGCCCAAGTGAGTTCCCCACATATTCCCCGTAGCGGTGATCAAACTGAATAAATACTTTGTGTGCATCATTTGATTTCCGAACATATTTTTTTACATAATTTACGGCATACTTCCACGAAGTTTCAATTTGCTTACCAATTGCTTTTTCAATTTCCCTTCCGGCAGGTGTAATCAAAAACTTTGTTTCACTTTTACCTTCTTTAATCTGTACAGTTATTGTTTCAAGCAACCCTGTTGTTTCGTTTCCGGGCAATTCTCCAAGTTCAAGCACTGGAAAATAAAGATTGCCGTCGTCAGTTATTTCCTTATCAATTCCTTCTAAAGCGTTTTTAACGGGATTGTATTTAACACGCAGATTCTCCTCTGCAGAATTGAGTCTGTCACAAAAATGCTTAGCGCAGGATTGTTTTGATATTTGTACGGATTGCGTTAAAATGTTTTCAACTAACTGCGGAGATACACCCGCCGGTTCAAAACTGTAAAGAAAAGTGATATAGTTTTCAATCTGCTCCGGCAGGTAAGATTCGATGAGGGCAGGCGACTGGCTGTTTAAAAGCTTATCATAAAAGTAGTAAAGATATAGTAATTTGACACGCGGCGAAACCGCTGTGGATAGTTTATTAACTAATTCCGTTCGTTCCCCTTCAACAGATAGAATATTCAATCAGCAAACCCCGACTGTAAATGAAAAAACCCTCTGAAAAATAATCAATAAAAAATAAAGTATGTCAGTGGAACTCGCAAGAAAAAAATAGCAAAAAAGAAAGAATCAATTATTATTATATTTTTTATTATAATTATCTTATAAACTTAGTTATCAACATTTATCACTCATTACTTTAGTTCATTGTTACTTTTTATTTTGAGGAAACTTGCCCCTACTTATATTTTTTTGGTTTGAACCGGAAAGGTTATTTAGCGTGTTTGTTTCAAATCTTTGAAAAATTTACAAGGATGCTGTTCATTAGTCGATTATTCATTAACGATTTTTCTATTGAGTAATTCGGATAAAACATTTTTAAAGCGCTTCTCTCATTTGTTTTTTCATGTGTTTATAATTTTAAATTAAGGTCACATGGAACTCGCATTATAATCATTGTCTTGTGTGTAAAAAGATTTTTCATGCTCGTTTCATCTTTTGGAAATCTCACTTAAAAAATACGACGGTAAAACTCCTGTATATTTTTTAAATGCGGTATTGAATGAAACCCGATTATTAAAACCGACTTCAATTGCAATTCCTTCAATTGTCATTTCTTTGTATTGCCCTAATGTAATTCTATTTACCGCTTCTTTTATTCTTAATTCATTTATATAAGCAATGAAACTCTTTTTAAGACAAGCATTTATTGCATTTGAAAGATAGGTCCTATTCGTATTCAATTGATGCGAAATATAGTTTATTGAAATATCATTTTTTAAATATGCTTTTTCATTCTTCATATAATTTTCAAAATTTTCAAAAAGTTCTATCTGCTTGCTGCTGATAGTTTTTGTTATTGAATTATTTGGAGAGATTCCTTTTTTCTCTTTTTTTTCTAAAGTTCTATTTACCGACGCAATCTCAATATTTTTTTCCACCAATTTTAAGTGAGCACTTCTTAATCTAAAATAGAAAAGAGATAAAATCATCAAAAAAATAAAGACAGATATTGCAATTGTCAGCAAAAAATAATTCTTTGTTTCTAATGAACTTAATTTTTCTTTTTCTCTTTGATAATCACTTTCAGCTAAAACTTGCATATACCTGGCGGAATTTGTTGCGGTATTTAATGAATCATGAAAGGTTACAAATAAATTTAAAAAACTATTCGCTTTTTTGTAATTTTTCAATCTATTGAATATTTTGTAATAGGATTTGTAAATGGATAATAATCTTGTTTTTGATATGCTGTTTTTCTTCCAAATTTCATAAGCTTTATTTGTATAAAAAAGGCTGCTGTCAATCTTACCCTTATTAAAAAATAATTTTGAATTGATAATATATAACCATATTACCTCGTTATACATTTTGTTTATTCTGCAATTTTCCAATCCTTTTTTGTAATAGACGTATGATAAACTATCCTTTCCCATTTTTTGATACAAATTTGCAAATAAAAGTGAATTATAACCGAGTTCAACAGTAAAGCGTGAACTTGAACTATCCTTTTTAATTATATCTAACGACTGATTAAAATATTTTAACGCTTTTTCATATTTGTCTTGGTCCATTGCAATTAACCCAAGATCATTTACAATAACAACATTACGCCAATATTTCCATTCCGATAAATCACCTTTTCTTTTCAATATTTCCAAATAAATCTTCTCTGCGCTGTCATATAATTTTAAATTGTAATACAAATCCGCTGTTGCATGTAAAGTTGTTACTAATTCCTTTTCATTATTGTTTTTTTCATAAATATCTTTTGCTTCCAACAAAGTAACAAATAAAGAATCGGACATTCCCCTCTCTTTGAAAACAGTTCCTTTCGTATCGATAATATCTATCAATAAATCTTCATAATTATTCTCTCTGGCAATTTTGTAGGCTTCATTTAAATACGGAAGAGTTTTGCTGTTGTTTAATTGACCGTATGCTTTTAAGCTAAAGAGATATGTCTTACTGTTTTTCTCTCTCGAAGTTGCTTTAATTATTTTTTCAAGTTGTTCTCTATAAAAAGCGGTATCGGATAAATGAACCATATCTTTAATAATCATCTTTAAAGAATCTAATTCTATTTTACCTGTAAAAAGGTTTGATACTCTCTTTTCAATATTTGATTTCGATTGGGCATTGCTTGTTTTACCAAATGCAAACATTAATAGGATCATCGACAAAAGCACTGCGATAGTATACTGCCCTCCGGCTAACAAATTGGTTCTTGTTTTCGCAGGCAATTCAGGGTAGTATTTATATTTTTTGTTCAATGTTTTTTGTTATTATTTGTGAAGTGAAAATTTATTTTCCAAAGGTAACACCTAAAAGATACAATTACCTCAATTAATATGATAAGATTTATCAATTTTATCATATTTGCGCTGAAAATGGCATTGATCTTGTCCCCATTCAACCAATAATCAAATTGAAGTTTAACAAAATGATTGCATAAAAATAAAGGGAAAAATCATGAAAACATTAATTGTTACATTATTAATTGCTTTAAGCAATTTGGTTTTCGCACAAAATTATGCGATTAAATTTAACGGCACAAATCAATATGCTTCCACCAATTCAAATTTGGGATTGGGAGCGACATCTGTAACAATAGAAGCTTGGGTTAACCTCCCGACTACAAGTGAACAAGGATTTTTCGTGCACATTGGTAATGGAGCTATTTCCGGCAGTGACGGCTATGGGATTGGCGTTGGCGGGGTTGACGCTAACGGAGCCCATACTACTGATGGAACAGGGAACGAACTCCTCGTTTTATATGATGCGGTAAGATGGATTCCAACCGGCGTAAATATTGGAACCGGATGGCATCATATTGCTTTTACAATAGATGCAAATGGAAATTGTATTATTTACCTTGATGGTGTTTCTGTTTATTCAGAATCCGGAACCGGAAACACATCTCCCATAGCGCCATCGAGCAGTTCATATATTGCAACAGGTAATACAACAGACCGCACATTATCAAATGGAACCATTGATGAAGTACGCGTTTGGAACGTTGTACGAACATCGGCTGAGATTCGTGCAAATATGTTCAAAGAAATTGCGGTAAATTCGTCTAATTTAATTGCATATTATAAAATGAGTGATGGATCAGGGTCAACTTTATCAGATGACTGCACAAATGGTACAAATTATCCGTTTACACTTGTAAATACACCGTCATGGGTAACTTCGTCCGCATTCTTCGGACCAAAGAACGGTTTAGAATTTCCAAATAACGATGCCTCAACCTCATTATGCACTGCCAATCAAAATGCTACGAGTAATACTAATAATTGGACTATGATGGCGTGGTTTAATCCGGCTTCTTTAACCGATATCGGTTTTAATGCTATTGTTTATAACGGCACTGATAATGGCGGTTATGGTTTCGGTTTACGTGGAAATCAATTAACGGCTCTTTTTGGATATGCTGTAAATGGCTGGCATGAAAACATAGCTACAATTCCTTCAACAAACCGGTGGTATCATGTTGCAATGAGACGAAGCGGCGGTACTTTGCAGCTTTTCCTTGACGGTAAACTTTTAAGTTATACTTCAACTGCCGTTCCCAATACGCCGGAAGCAAAATTTACAATTGGGAATATGTATGATAATACCGGCGCCGCGCTTTACGATGATTCTTTCAGAGGAAAAATTGACGAGGTCAGCGTTTGGGATACGGCTCTTACTGACGCACAAATAAGAGATTATATGTGTAAATCGCTTACCGGAACTGAAACAAATTTAGTAGCCTATTACAATTTTGATAATGCCAGCGGAACAACTCTTCCGGATTTTTCGGGCAATACAAACGATTTAACACTTACAAATATGAACGCATCAACCGATTGGGTATCTTCGTCTGCATTCAATACCTGGCTAAATACAGATAATTCAACTTGGAGTACGGCAGCAAACTGGAGTAGAGGAAGTGTTCCCGGCTCATCGGATAATGTAGGAGTACAGAGTTATACGGGCGGAACAGATTTATCGGTAAGTGGAAATCCAACAGTTTCTAATTTGGTTGTTTCATCTTCCGTAACATTAACAGT
Source organism: bacterium BMS3Abin03 (assembly GCA_002898075.1). GTDB lineage: Bacteria > Bacteroidota > Ignavibacteria > Ignavibacteriales > Ignavibacteriaceae > BMS3ABIN03. The sequence goes on along the minus strand of BDSV01000051.1, from coordinate 6,858 downwards.
TTCAAGCGGTCTTACGGTAACCGGCAATTTGGTACTTGATAGCGATGTTGATCTTAACGGGCAAGGAATTAGTTTAAGCGATAGCGGTACGCTTATAGAAGGGAGCGGCGTTTTTTACGGAACTTCAGGATATATTACAACAACAAGAACGCTTGACGGAAGCACAACCCAAATTGACGAAGACGTTGCCGGATTGGGCGCTCATATTACAACCTCAGCAAATATGGGAAGCACAACTATCAGAAGATATCATTCAGTGCAGACTATCGGTTCAAACAGCAGCATAAAAAGGTATTATAATATTTCACCTACAAACAATACCGGGTTAAATACCACGTTAGTCTTTAATTACAGAACCGCTGAATTAAACAGTTTAACCGAACCTAACTTAAGATTGTTTAAATCTACTGATAGCGGTACAAGCTGGACTGCCGCCGGAGGAATTATTAATGCGGTAGAAAATAAGGTTACTTTAACCGGAATAAATTCTTTTTCCCGCTGGACATTGGCAGAGAATACAAGTGGAACTATAGGGACAGGTTGTTATAGCTTACACACAATAGTTACAAATGCATCCGGGACAGCTTACGCTTGGGGAAATAATGCTGATGGAGAGTTAGGAAACTCGGGCAATACAAACAGCAACGTACCGGTTGCGGTATATACTTCAGGAGTTTTATCCGGCAAAACAATAGTACAAGTTGCCGCGGGGTCGTCTCACTCAATAGCATTAGCTTCGGATGGCACGGTTTACACCTGGGGATTTAATATTGGTGGACAGTTAGGCAACTCAAGTAATACAAACAGCAACGTACCGGTTGCGGTATATACTTCAGGAGTTTTAGCGGGCAAAAAAATAATACAAGTTGCTGCGGGTGGGGCTCATTCAATAGCATTAGCTTCAGATGGTACGGTTTACACTTGGGGAGATAATGCTTATGGACAGTTAGGAAACGGAAACACAACAAGCAGTAACGTACCGGTTGCAATATATACTTCAGGCATTTTAGCCAGTAAAACAATAATACAAGTTGCTGCGGGTCTTTATTATTCAATAGCATTAGCTTCAGACGGAACGGTTTACACCTGGGGATATAATATTCATGGACAGTTAGGCAACGGAAACAATATAGACAACTACGTACCGGTTGCGGTATATACTTCAGGAGTTTTAACCGGTAAAACGATAATACAAGTTGCTGCGGGTGGGTACCATTCAATAGCATTGGCTTCAGACGGAACGGTTTATATTTGGGGATATAATATTCATGGACAGTTAGGAGACGCAAGCAATACAGACAGCAACGTACCGGTTGCAGTATCTACTTCAGGCGTTTTAGCGGGTAAAAAAATAATACAAGTTGCTGCGGGTGGGTACCATTCAATAGCATTAGCTTCAAACGGCACGGTTTACACCTGGGGAGATAATATTGATGGAGAGTTAGGCAACGGAAACAATACAAACAGCAACGTACCGGTTGCAGTATCAACTTCAGGGGCATTATCGGGCAAAACAATAACACAGGTTGCGGCAGGTAGATTTCATTCAATAGCATTAGGCTCAGACGGTGTGGTTTACACCTGGGGGTATAATGTTGAAGGAGAGTTAGGCAATGGAAGCAATACAGATAGCAATGTACCGGTTTCCGTTGACCAGAGTGGAATTGGCCCATTGCCGGTAGAGCTAACTTCATTTACAGCAGCTATAGTTGAAAAAGGTGTTCTGCTTAATTGGAAGACAGCCACAGAAGTTAACAATTATGGGTTTGAGATTCTTCGCTCCGCTCAGAATTACAATTGGGAGAATATAGGTTTTGTTCAGGGTCACGGAAACAGCAACTCGCCGAAAAAATATTCGTTTGAAGATGATAATCCACCGGGCGGAAAAGTTCAATACCGGTTAAAGCAAATAGATACCGACGGGCAATTTGAGTATTCGGATGTTATTGAAATAGTTGTCGGAGCGCCGATAAAATTTGAGTTGTTTCAAAATTATCCGAATCCGTTTAATCCTGCAACTATTATAAGTTATTCAATACCGGAAGCAACATTTGTAAAAATAAACGTTTACAATATTCTTGGCGAGCGGGTTGCACAGTTAGTAAACGGATTTAAAGAAGCAGGAGAATACAATATTCATTTCGATGCGGGCAATCTCCAAAGCGGAATATACGTTTATCAAATTACAGCCGGTGATTTTAAGCAAGTCCGTAAAATGATGTTTATAAAATAAAAAAAGGAACTGCGTAGCAGTTCAATGTTAAAACGACTGTGCTAAAAAAACAATCTTTTAGAGGTAAATATTATTTTATTACCGACAAGTTGAGAGATGACTACATTGATTTTCCTGAAAATATTTCCAAAACGGGACAATTTTAATTCCATCAAATTCCTTTTCTTGATCATACATAATTAATTATTGTTCCGTTTTCAATATATAGATTATTTTTTTCTTCTTTTAGCCCGTTCACTTACTGTTTTAAGTTTTGGTCGGTTAATTCGTAACAAACCTGAATTACTTCTACTTCCCTGTTTTTTTAGCGAAATCACATTCATTTTTATTTAAATAAAATTTGATAATTCCGTTTTAATAATATTGAGCGAAAGTTAAACCTGCTTTGTGCACCCTGCCGGGCTCGAACCCCGACTTTCGTCGGGACTGATTAAGAGGCAGAAAATATACAGATTTGGATTGTCTTTTACTGCCCTTGTAAGGCATTATTTTACATGGGATTGTGGGTGTTGCCAATGTTTCCCTTTTCATAATGAAGTAGTAATTGCTTGTCTCTTTAGTTGAACTGGCAGCTGCCTTTTATTATTTGGAATAAGACTTTTATGAAACTTCATCCTCTAATCCAGCGAGTAGACTCCTCAACAATTGCTCACACAATTCTAATTCATCATCATCATTCTCTAAATGTATACCTTCATATTGCGACATTTCACTAGCAAGTATATCTAACTTATCACTATGGAGTAGCTCAAGAATATTTTTCATAACTTTACCACTGGCTACATTTGATATATCTCTACCTAAAAGCCTGGCTCCGCTTAATTCATAATCTTCAGTTGCTTCAACTATATCATTATGTTCATTGAATAATCTTTCCTGATTACCTGCTTCTAGATAAGAATTAATAATCAAATATAAATCCTTTGCATCCTTTAATCTAATATCTACCGCTCGATCGTTCCAGGCAAATATTTTCAACATAACTAAGCACTCAACAGAAGCTGCTTTAATTATTATATCAGGATCGGATTGTATTAAAATATCTTCGGTATTCGTATATGCATCATCAAATCCCATTACGTTCATTTCTTTCTTATCTTTATCCGGCCAGCTTATAGTGTCTTCATCGCTAGAGATATCTCCGAATGGTATGAAATCAATAATCATCCCATTGTAGCGATAACGATGAAGGATTTTCTCATTCTTTTGAAAACCAGCCTTTTCAATTTCATCAATCAGAAGTCTGTACTCATCCCAATTCCTGACCCTTACAGCAAAATCAATATCATTGGTTGCCCTATAGATTTCAATTCCATAAATATAGTTTAGTATAAGATCTCTAACATATGCACCAACTATAAAAAAATCTATCTGTAGTTTATTAGCTGTTGATTTAACCTTAAGTAGTATTTCAAGATTGAGCTTGTCAATCTTCTTTGATATATCTAACAATATCGCTCTCGTAAATTAATTTCGCTGTTTCTATATTTCTTGGATCACCTGTGGCTAATAAGTCTGCATATACTAAAATTGGATGAGTTAAATTATTCATTGCATATTCATTATCAATAAACTTCCAAAACTTCTTCATCAATGTTAAGTTGCCTTGAGCATTTTTTCTAAGCCTGTTTCTAATCACAAACTCCCCGTAGTTATCTTCGACATATATCGTATATTGATAAGGTCTAAGGTAATTTGTCAACCTTGCTGCAGCTTCTTCTCCTCCCCACAAAGCATTATAATTCTCTAATTGTAAATTGTTGACCTGATCTTCTGCAATCCCATATCTTCCAATTAAATATTTGGGTTTTAATTTTTCTGGATATAGAGTAACCCATCGCTCTAACAACCCTTCTTTATTTATTAACTTATATCTTTGAAAATTTCTTTCAAGCAGATAGTTTTGTTTGACCAATTCTTTAATCGTATTATAAACTGTTCCCGTGGCAACACCCGTTTTCTCTCCTATTACCCGGATTGTTCTTCTTTCTATGCCAGGATTACACAGCAATGTGAATATTACTTGAAGTGCGGCGGTATTAAAAGTTCCTGTAAAATACTTTTTACGCTCTATCTTGTTACCTTTTATTTTTATAATTAATGGGGGTACATTAATATACGCGTTACCCGCTGCATCCATAAAATTAATTTTATTCTCTTCCATCGCTTTCATTAAATCAGGATTTATATACTCGGTAATTAATAGAGGTTTTCCTCGCATGCCCTTTAGTTGATTCAACACTAATCCCAACCTTGCCCTGTTGAGAAACAACCTAACTTCTACATTAAACTCCAGTTTATGCTCATCAACCACTATATTGAGTATAGCATCACACTCAATCTGCTGCTCAGTGTAGTGTAATATAATCTTAAGACCGGTCTCTTCTTCAAATTTTTGAACGGCCTGTTCTACTATATCTCTTTCTCTCTGTTTCATCCTAATTTGTTCAATGCTTATGTAGTTATATATTTATTGAACAAATATAACCCTTTTTATTTAAAAATCAAGAGACTTGTTCAATAATTATGAATGTTCACAAGCATTGAACATCTTTGAACAAGATTATTGTTAAGCTTACTGCAATTTGTACAGCTTATACTCATAAATAAATATTAATTCTCCTTGTTTCTTATGTTTGTTTATACTATGTTTGTAGAAATATTACTTAGAAATAATTTTTTATGTGATTGAAAGTAAAATTAAAAGATATAGCAAACATTCAAACGGGACTTTTCGCCAGGACAGCCTCGGGGGGTGATGTAGTTTATCTTAAAGCTAAACATTTCGATCAAAATGGCAAGCTGAAGACAAGACTTCACCCGGATTTAAAATTAGATTCTGCTGCCGAAAAACATCTGCTTAAACGCGGAGATGTTCTTTATGCTGCAAAAGGGACAAAGAACTTTGCCTCCTGGTATGAAAGTGGGAATCAACCTGCTGTTGCTTCAACCTCCTTTTTTGTTATTCGTTTAACAAATAATTGGAGTGATAAAATATTACCAGAATTTTTAGTTTGGTCACTTAACCATCCTGTAACGCAAAGATATTTAAAAGGAAAAGCAATAGGAACAGCTATTGTTTCAATTTCAAAATCTGTTTTAGAAGATACGGAGATTTCCATCCCGGACATACAAATACAAAAAGCTGTTTTGAAAATAACTCAACTCCGTAACACCGAAATAAAATTAAAAGATCAGATTGAAACTCTCAGAGAAAAACAAATTCAACAACAAATATTAAACGGGATAAAATAACATTATGGCAAAAAGCATAACTCAGAAAGAGATCAACGATGCAGTCTGGAAAGCCTGCGATACTTTCAGAGGTACAATAGATCCAAGCGTCTATAAAGATTATGTCCTTACCATGCTCTTTATCAAATACCTCAGTGATGTTCATGATGATAAATACGAGGCATATTTAAAAAAATATAATGGTGATGAAGAACGTGCTAAACGTGCAATGAGGCATGAGCGCTTTGTAGTTCCTGAGAATAGCCACTTTAAATTTTTATTTGAGCACCGCAATGAAGCTAATATAGGTGAGCTCATTAATATTGCGCTGACGGATCTCGAAGAGGCAAATAGAGAAAAGCTATATAGTGAAGATGGTGCCGGGATATTCCAAAACATTGACTTTAACAGCAGCAAATTAGGTGATGTGAAAGATAAAAACACACGATTGAAAAACCTGTTGCTGGATTTTAATAATGAAAAACTGGACTTACGACCTTCGCATCTTGGAGGGACGGACATTATCGGTGGGGCATATATGTTCCTGATTGAAAACTTTGCCAGCGATGCAGGTAAGAAAGCTGGGGAGTTTTTTACTCCAAAAGAAGTTTCGACATTAATTGCCAAGCTTACTAAATCCAAACCCGGCTCACGTATTAGCGATCCAACCTGCGGCTCAGCATCCCTTTTGATTAAAGCCGGAGAAGAAGTTGGCTCAGATAATTTTTCACTCTATGGACAGGAAGCTAATGGCAGTACCTGGGCTCTTGCAGTGATGAATATGTTTCTTCACGGATTTGATAATGCTACTATACGCTGGGGGGATACTATCCGTAATCCTAAACTTAAAGAAGGTGATGCCCTTATGAAGTTTGATACTGTTGTTGCCAACCCTCCCTTCAGTCTTAATAAATGGGGCAAGGTTGATGATAAGGATAAGGAAGAAAACAAGGCAACAAATAGTTTTGACCCGGCAACTGATAAATACAACCGCTTCTGGAGAGGCATACCGCCAAAGAGCAAAGGCGACTGGGCTTTTATTAGCCATATGATAGAAACCGCTTATGAAGGACACGGGAAAGTGGGGGTAGTAGTCCCTCATGGTGTTTTATTCCGGGGTGCAAGCGAAGGAAAGATAAGACAGAAAACTATTGAAGAAAATATTCTTGAAGCAGTTATAGGTTTACCCGCAAATTTATTTTTTGGTACCGGTATTCCTGCAGCAATATTAATTTTTAATAAGGGTAAAGGCGATAATAAAAACATACTCTTTATTGATGCCAGCCAGCATTATGAAAGTGCAAAGAACCAGAACAAGCTCCGTGGTGCAGATATAGAACATATAGTTAAAACCTACAGGGATTTTGCTGCAGGTAAGTTAAAACCCGGGG
>BDSV01000050.1 GCA_002898075.1 bacterium BMS3Abin03 | reverse complement strand
TTTTTGGAGTAATACCATCTATAACCGGAAAGATTGAGCTTGTTTATGAAGGCGAGCAGGAAGGACCGTATAAAGTTGCACAAATACTGATAGGAAAGGCAATCAGGAATTATTTTGCTGATATATTTCCTCCGCCGGAAAGCTTTAAAAAATCAAATGTTACTAACCCTTATCAGCCGATAGTAAACTGGTTCCAAAAAGGAAATAAGATAGATTTGCTTTTACAGTTTTCAAATGTCGAGTATAAAAATATATTGTACGGTATTCCCGGATTAAAAGAAGTTGTTGAGAAATATCATCCGAAAGAAAAACCGGAGACAAAATTACTGCTAATGGAATTCGTACTTTTCGGTCTCTCGGAATATTCGCTCCTCAGCAGGTTCCGGTTAGAAAACAGTATGCAGTTCAAAGATATGCTCAGTACAATGTTTACAATGCCGGCAGATGATGATTCGCCCGGTGAAGATACACCGTTATTTGATGAATGAATTTTAAATATATACTGTTCCTCTTATTTTCATCGCTAATCGCCATTTTATTATATTTCGAAAGTTTGTTATTCATTTTATTAAATAGAAAACATCTGCAAATTTGAATTCCGGTTCCAAAAAGAAAAAAATTATAATTATCGGTCCTGCCTACCCGTACCGGGGCGGGAATGCTTTGTTTGTAACGCAGACTTATGAAATACTGAAAAATAATTTTGATGTGAAAGTTTTCAATTATAAACTTCTCTATCCTTCCCTGCTGTTTCCCGGAACTACGCAATTCGATAAAAGCGAAAAACAGTTTTTTAAAATACCGAACGAACGGGTTGTAAATTCAATATCACCGTTAAATTGGATTCATGTTGCAGGCAGAATTAAAAAAGAAAATGCCGATCTTATTATTTTCGATTGGTGGCATCCGTTTTTCGGACCGGCTCTCGGTACTATTTCCAGCTTGATAATGAAGAAGTATAAAAACAAAATGCTGTTCATCACTGAAAATGTAGTATCACACGAATCAAACAAAATAGATAAGGTGTTAACAAGGTATGGTTTACGAAACGCATCTGCGTTTTTGGCTTTATCATTGAATGTAGAAAATGAGCTTACCATATTTGGGAAAGGGAAAAAAGTCTATCGCTCCGAACTGCCGGTGTATGAATGCTATCAAACCGGCGAAGCGCTTGAGCAGAGTGAGATAAGAAAAGAATTTGAGATAAGCGAAAATGCAATAGTGTTGTTGTTCTTCGGTTATGTGAGAAAGTATAAAGGATTGGATATTTTACTCAAAGCGTTCCCTAGAATATTGGATAAACATCCGGATGCATTTTTATTAGTAGTAGGAGAATTTTATGATAAACCGGATTATTATTTGAATATTATTGAAAAATATAAAATGAAAAATAAAGTGAAAATAATAAACAGTTTTGTTCCGAATGAAGAAGTTTCCAAGTATTATCTTGCTTCCGATGTTGTTGTGCTGCCTTACAGGAGTGCAACGCAAAGCGGAATATTGAACGTAGCTTACGGTTTCAAAAAGCCGGTAATAGTAACTGATGTTGGGGGGTTGGCAGAATTTGTGGATGATAATAAAACAGGAATCGTAGTAAAACCGAACTCGCCTGATGAGCTTGTAAACGGTGTCGGGAAATTTATAGAGTTAGAGCCATATACTGATTTTGCGGCAAACATAGAAGAGTTGAACAAAAAAAATAGTTTTGAAAACTTACCGAACATCATAGAAGAAATTATAAAGGAAAGCTAACTCACTACTATTTTTTCTTGTTCTGATCAAGTTTTAAAATAATTTCTTCCTTTTTATTATCAGCAATTACATCTTTTTTCTGAATATATTTAAACAGATCAATTATATCCGATTCTTTACTTTTTTTCTTACGTTTCTTTTTCCTTCTTGTTTTTGTATCACTCTCATCTTTTATATTATCTAAAAAACGTTTAAATAATTTATCACCCTGCGTGGGTATTGTTTCTTCAACAACAGTAATTGAATTATCATCTTCAATCTGGACTTTTCTTATCTGAATGGGAGGCATACTATGGACTTTACGAAATTCACCATATTCACTTAATTCATCTTCGGATAATTTATATCTCGATTCAACAATCTCTTTCTCCGGGTAAATTAAATCTTCTATTTTAATCTCTTTTCCTCTCATAGATATTTGATTTGAACGTTCTGATGAAGTATTACTTGTCCGGTCATCTACATTATTTAATTGTTCGATAGAAGACTTAGGGATGACTTTTTCGTCCGGATTTTCTCTTTTAGGAAATTCCAGAGGTAATTTCTTACCCTCAAACATCGTGTCATCCGCAGTAATGCGTGCCATGCGGGAAGCACCTTCAACCCTTTCGATTATATTATCTTTGCTTATTAATGATGACTCGCCTCCCATCCCTATCGGATCTTTCAGAGATTCGGGAATGAATATATATGATTCATTCTCAACTTTTGTTTCAATCTTTTGTATGTTTTTATTCAAATCAAACAATTCCTCAACAAGATTCTGATCATTCTGTGTTATTGCTTCATTTGCCTTCAGATCATAAGATACTCTCTCAATATAATTTGCTTCTCCATTGTATTTTTTAATTGCCGTTAATCCAACTTGTTGAATTCTAAATCTAAAAGATTCATAAATGTCTATATCAAGTAGAGATTCGATTGTTCTCACCGCATAAACCGGGTCGGTAAAAAGCAACTCGTATTCTTGATTTACGTACGCTAAAAAGCCATGATCCGTATTGTGAAGAATTAACTCCGGAATATTTGTAAGCAGGCGGTAAACAATTATATTTTTAGGAAAGTATTCATTGATAAGCATTTTAACGCGCTTAAAACTTATTTTCCTGTGGTTTAGCTCGGGATCGCCTCTGAATATAATTCTAAAATTATACTCTTCATCGGTTGAATTACGCGAGTAAATTATGAAATCGTTTTTCTTTACGTTTCTGGTTTCAAGCAGCATATTATTTATAAATTATTTAATCAGAATCTATAAAAACTTATGAAACGAGCATGTAAGATTACTTACACACAAGAAATTAATTATAATACGAGTTTCCCGACACATCGGGACAAAAACAAACAATTATAAACAGATGAAATTTATTAATCAATACGATAAAAAGATACAAAAAAAGCCGGAAACATTTCCCGGCTTTTTCCGAATTTTAATTGGAATTTATTTGAGAAGAACCATTTTCTTTATCTGCGTAAAATTTCTTCCGTTGCTGCCGTTTGCTTTCAGCTTATAAAGATATATTCCACTGCTTACTTTCATTCCGCTGTTATCCGTACCGTTCCATTCAACATTGTAACTGCCGGGAGTTACTTCACTGTTTATTAGAGTATTCACCTTCTGCCCAAGCAGATTGTATATCGTTATACTTACTTCTGAAGCAACCGGTACCGAAAATTTGATTACTGTATTCGGGTTAAACGGATTTGGGTAATTTTGTAAAAGAGCGAACTCATTTGGTAATGAAGTTTCTTCGCCGTTAGGATTAATCGAGCTTACAGATCCATTGACTGCATAAGCTAATCCTAGTACATTCATAAAATTAACATCTCCGATTAGTGTCCCCGTTCCGTCATTTTTATTAATCTTTAAGATCTGACCTACTTCATTATCAGCACCAATCACACCATAGAGATCACCGTTTTCATCAAAAGCAAGGTCGTTTGTTTTTACACCGAAACCTGTTAATCCAACCAATGTTGCTTCACCGGTAGTTAAATCGATAGTGTGAATATTATCTTTTCCGCTTCCGATTACTATTTTCTTAACTGCATACATTATATTTGTTGAAGGATCAATTTCAACTGCAGCCAATTGAATATTAGCCGTAGCCACAAGTGAATAACTTCCGTCGCTCAGGTCTACAGTATATATATTGCCTATTTGAGTAGCAACGTAAAGCGTTCCACTAGAATCGAATGTTACACCGACTGCATCTCCAAAACCTAACGAATATTGAATAAAGCCATCTCCGCCGGCTCCATTAATTCTTACAAGCATTGTTTGTGTCGAGGTTGAAGTCTCTCCATACAAAATACTTGTGACGGGATCCGCTGTAATACTATTTAGATTATCAAAATTTGAATATCCTAAAACTGTACCGTTACCTGTAGTCTTATCGATTGTTATCGTAACTCCGTTCTCTGCTGCTCCTGTTGTAGCATATAAAGCACCCGTATATGCCGGATTTATCACAAAGCCGTTTCCGTTAAGAGTTAAACCGTCAAAGTTGGAGTCATTATTATCAAATACCATAAGTTCACTGTAAATAGCCGGATCTACAGGATTAAATTCAATTTCAAGATCCAGACTGTCGTAAGTATTTAATGTAACAGGATAAGATAAGCTTGTTAATAGTGTAAATGGACCAACTGGTGAATCGATATTATTTATTATTAAAGGAGAATCGCCATAGTTAGAAATAGTGATTATTTTAGTAATAGGATTTGAACCTATTTCCAGCTCACCAAATTCAATTGGATTTGATTTGGTATATAAAAAAGCTCCGGCGTACGGTTTCATCCTTATCTCGGTTAACCAGGTTCTCCACTGATTAGTAGCAGCCGCATACTCAGAAAAAAACCAGATGTTGTATTGATTAACGGGGTCCAGCCCTGCGGCAAAGTAATCACCCCATCTTTGGACAGCATTACCGCCGAATCTATTATAATTTCCCTGCCCTTCCATCATAACTTTACTCGGGCTTAATCCGGGAGGATCGGTGCTTAATTTAGTTGAATAATAAGCTCCCACGTACTCAGTTTCTCCAGACCGGCTGTAAGTTATCCCTATATTATGGTCCTTATCAACTGTAATAGAAGGGAAAATATAATAATATCCTTGAGCGCCTTGCTCAACTTGTTCTACTACAGAATTATTATTTACATCTATAACAAAATATTTCAAACTGCCATAAGCAGAATATTGTGTGTTTCTTATTGCATGAGCGGCATACAGTTTACCGTCACGTAAAACCGGCACACTGGTCATTCTCGGTAAATTTGCAATTAAAGTACCTCCGCCTAATTGCTTAGCTCGCGGCGGCGGATAATATGGAGGTGAAATAGTCATAGTAACACCTGAAAGTACAGGGTTAGTAATAGGATTAGTAATTTTATATAAAACATAAATATTTGAACTACTACTATTATTCCATGCAAAGTACCCGGTATTATATCCGGGAGTATATGAAACAGCAGGCTGTATAGAAATAGGTTTTTGTGAACTATTTGGTAGTGTAATATTCCAGAAATCGGTATAAGTCAACGGTCCGCCTTCAGCAGCATATAGTTCACTCTTATTTATTATTCTTATTTTTGAATAGTAAAAACTGTTGCTGAAGCTAAAGCAGTTTGTCGTTATGTAGATTGCCTGGTCATCATAACCAACATGAGGATAATCTCCCCAGGTATTGGAATTGACAGTACCGTGTTTTTTAGTATCAAGCCGATACATATACCACGTACCTAATGGATTTTCATCATCAGAATAACAGATAAGATTACTTGCTTTAAGAGTCCCATCGTTAACACCCATAAATAGAAAGAACCATCTGTTTTCATAATGGTCATAAATAACTTGTGGATCACCATATACTTCAGCAGCAGGAGCAACCTGTGAAAACCACTGAACACCATCGATATTTTTCAATAAATTTCCTTCCCTGTCCCAAATAGAAAAATTCATATTAACAGATGTAACTATATGATCCGGTCCAACAGCCATAGTCGGGTCAGGCGGGTCAAAATTTGTCATAGTATTTGCAGGAAAACTATGCAGCTCAAAACTTGTTCCGGTACCGTTAACTGCCGGTGATTCGGCATTAGTGTCTTCCACATAAACATAGTTATCAAAAACTTTTTGACTTCCCTGCGAAAATACAGGACCCAA
>BDSV01000049.1 GCA_002898075.1 bacterium BMS3Abin03 | reverse complement strand
CAAATATGACAACAGAATGGGGTGCGCTTACAGGTGTATTTCCTACCGATGAAATAACACTTAAATGGTTAAAAGAAAGAGCAGAATATATTGAGAAGAGAGGTCTTGAAGGAGTTTCCTCGGATGCAGATGGTAACGGGAAACATCCGAGATTGAATAAAGAGCGAATAACCGAACTTGAAAAAAATATTATTCACGCTGATGACAATGCTTTTTATGCAAAAGAGTTAACAATAGATTTATCTTCAATCGAACCTTGTGTAGCAGGTCCTAATTCTGTTAAAGTAATGAACCCCGTTTCAGAATTAAAGCAAGCAAGAATAAAAATTGATAAAGCTTATCTTGTTTCCTGTGTTAACAGCAGACATACAGACATAAAAGAAGCTGCTGAAATAATCCGGGATAAAAAAATTGCCAATGGAGTTGAGTTTTACATCGCTGCTGCATCGAACGAAGTACAGCAAAAAGCGGAAAACTCAGGATATTGGCAAACTCTTTTGAATGCCGGCGCAAAACCTCTACCGCCCGGCTGCGGACCTTGTATCGGTTTGGGTGCTGGTCTGTTAAAAGACGGTGAGGTTGGAATATCTGCAACCAATAGAAATTATAAGGGTAGAATGGGTTCACGAAATGCGGATGCTTATCTTGCTTCGCCTGCAGTTGTTGCGCAATCTGCAATATCCGGCTACATCGATTATAAATGGAATGGTGAGCATCTATCCATCAAAGGTGAAGTAAAGACAAATGAAAAACCGGCTGTTCAAAAACCCACGATTAAAATTTTAGAAGACTTTCCAACTGTCATCGAAGGCGATGTGCTGTTTTGCCCGCAGGATAATCTGAACACAGACGGAATCTATCCCGGCAAATACACTTATATCGATGACTTCACTCCTGAACAGCAGGCGGAAGTTGCAATGGAAAATTATGACCCCGAATTCCAACAAACTGCAAAAGAAGGCGATGTAATTGTTGGCGGATTTAATTTCGGCACAGGCAGTTCACGTGAACAAGCAGCAACAGCGCTTAAGTATAAAGGCATTGCCTGTGTCGTTGCAGGTTCCTTTAGTGAAACGTACAAACGGAATGCAATCAACAACGGCTTTTTGGTAATTGAATGTCCGGAACTGATTAACGATTTGAAAAAACAATTCGGAACTGAAAAATTAACAGTTCAAACAAATAAAAAGATAAAAATTGATTTTCAAAATTCAATACTTTCATTTAATGAAAAAGAATACAATATCGATCCCGTTGGTGAAGCCGCACAGGAAATTATAATTGCGGGCGGATTAGAGGAATGGGTGAAAAGTAACATTTAAATCACTAATAGAACGCAGATTTTGCAGATCAGCGCGGATCAGCTTAATCTGTGTCATCCGCGTGCTATCAAATTCCAGAACGAAGGATTATTTATGCAAAAATCAATCTCACAACAAATACTTAAATTCGCTATCAATCTTAAATAAGAAAACTTTCATCCATATTAGCAAAGTTACAGTGTAAACTATAATTGCGAGTAGATTGGAGAGATGGGTTAAGAAAAATATATCGAAGTAATTGCTTATATTTATTAACAAAATTAAGTTCATTAAAAAGGATTATTATGAATCTCCTTGATAGAATTACAATAAATCCCGATGTTTTAGTTGGTAAACCAACAATAAGGAATTTAAGAATTAGTGTCGACCAGATTATTAAAGCATTGGCTGCAGGGTTAACTAAGGATGAAATTCTGGAGGAATATCCGGAGTTAGAAAAAGATGATATTAAAGCAGCATTGCTTTATGCTTCTAAAGTTTTAGAGTCGGAAAAGATTTTTACTATCGATGCCTGAGAAAATAACAAACCTAAAACTCTTATTTGATGTCGGTGTTAGTAAAAAAGCCGAGACGCACTTTAAAAACATTGGCTACGATGTTTTGGCTGTACGTGACTTAAATCCTTCAATGAAAGATATTGATATTTTGGACCTTGCAGTTAAAGAAAAAAGATTAGTCATCACTATGGATAAGGACTTTGGAGAGCTTGTATTCAATTCGAAAAAAGGTCACACCGGAGTTCTATTATTAAGGATGGAGAATGCTACATGGAAACAAAAAACTGATGTCCTTTTAGAAATTTTTAATAAATATGCAAATGTGATTGTTGGAAAATTTTCTGTTTATCAGGATAAAAAATTAAGAATAAGATGATTTGTTTACCGCAACCAAATTTAAACTTACAGTGATTACTCTCCAATGAATTAGATTTACATATTCTAATAGGAAAAGATAAATGTTTTATATTATAAAAGATTCTAAAATCCTCATTCGATTAAACCTCACACAAAATATTTGAATCAAATTATTATTTTAATCTTTTACTATTATTACCAGAATTACATAATTCATAACCTACTCATAAATAAATAGAATAAACAGTTAGTTGATTTGAAGATAATACATATATGTACTTTACGGTTTATCATTGAATTCATTTAAAATATTTACTAAGTTAATTGAAGTTTAATAAGCATTTTCATTATTAGCAGGTGGGACTATGAAAACTCCAAAAGCTTTCCGTAATTTTTCAATCTTTACTGTTATATCATTTTTAATCTGCATTGCACTATCAAACATTGTATTGGCACAAGATTCACCAAAGAAAAAGAGTAATCAAATAACTCCGCAATTAAACGGTGATGCTGAAGCTTTAGACATAAATAATATTTATTTGCCTTTTGAAAAGAATGGTATTATTGCCAACGTTATTATCCCACCAAACGGAAGCGGAGGACAATTCGCAGGACATGTTTTTCTATTTTCCGCCGGTTTTTTCTTAAGCGGCTATACCAATGGAAATTTATGGGCAAACGGTGTAGCACCATCTACTATCGTTCAAGATTATCTTCCCGGCACATACCAAACCGGGTCAAATGATCCTAACGCAATAATCTATGTAGTTAATTCAACTGATTCGGCATTTGGCACGAGCTGGCATATGTGGACTAATGCTGTTGATCTCGGTGCAGATTTTTATGATGGAAACGGCGATGGTGTTTACAATCCGGTAGATTTAAATAATAACGGGGTGTGGGATCCAAATGAAGATATGCCAGACTTACTTGGTGATCGTACACTTTGGTGTGTTTACTACGATGGAGTACCTGCTATTCAAAGAAGATGGAATACAGTAAATCCGCAAGGAATTGAAATAAAGCAGACTGTTTTTGCTTATGCGATGGCAAATGGTTCCTTATCAAATACTATTTTTATCCGATATAGAATTAGAAACACAGGACTACTGTCTCCAAAATTAGATTCGGTTTATTTTGCTACTTGGGCAGATCCTGATATTGGGCAATATGATGATGATGTCACAGGAAGTGATGTGTTGCTTCAAGCCGGATATTCTTATAATCATAACTCAGATGGTGAATATGGAAATCAGCCCCCAACATTTTTAGCTGATCAAATCGGTGGTCCGACAGTTTATATTCCCGGGGAAACCTTCATCGATAATAACGGGAACGGGGAATACGATGAGGGGATTGATACACCTATCGACACTGCTCAAGTTATGCGCGGACAAAATTTAGGGATTCGAACTTTTCCCGGAGCAAAAAATATGTCTATTTCTTCCTTCGTTGAATATTTAAATGGAGATCCTGCTTTAAATGACCCGAGTAATAAAGAAGAAGCCAGAAACTATATGCTAGGGCTAAACAGAATAGGTGAAGTGATTGATCCTTGCACATTTAACCACGGTGTTGTGCTTGGTGGTGTTGATTGTTCTACAGTTGACCCGTTTTTCTGGTTTTCAGGTGATCCTGTTACAAATGTTGGATGGATTTCAACAGACCAAGAAGATGTGAGGCAAATGCTCACTACAGGTCCGTTTACATTAAAAGAAAATGAAGAAAAAGAAATATTTGTCGCTTACATTGTTGGACAGGGTTCAACCCCTCTCGGTGCAATTCCTGTTGCAAGACAATGGTCTCACGATGACCAGATTTACTACGATAACAATTTCGATATCACCGTCTCGGATGTTTCCAGTGATAATACTTCTGTAGTTGATGAGTTCCAGCTATTTCAGAACTACCCGAACCCGTTTAATCCAAGTACGAAAATTAAATTCACCATTCCGCAGTTTCCCCTCCTTGGAGGGGACGGAAGGGGTGGGTTAATTAGCTTAAAAGTTTACGATGTTTTAGGCAACGAAGTTGCTACATTAATAGACGAACAAAAACCTGCCGGAACTTATGAAGTAGTTTTCAATGCGGGTTCTCTTTCAAGCGGAATATATTTCTACACATTGCAGTACAATAATTCCATCCTTTCGAAAAAAATGATACTTTTGAAGTAGAATTTTTCTAAAATTCTTTAATCAACTTTGATGATAAGACTTATCTGATCGATCCTGTTGGTGAAGCCGCACAGGAAATTATAATTGCTGGCGGATTTGAGAACTGTGTGAAAATTAATTTTTAAATCATTTATAGAACGCTGATACCGCAGATTTTGCAGATCAGCGCAGATCAGTTTAATCTGAGTCATCTGCGTGCTATTAAATTCCATATTAAAGGATTATTTATGCAAAAATCGATCTCGAGAACAATAGCAGAATTTACAATCTAACTTTAAATAGATTTTATGGCATCAAAATCAATAATTCCTGTTGAAAGTTTAATCAACAAAATTCTTTTTATCAGAAAACAAAAGGTTATCCTCGATAGGGATCTAGCTGTTCTATATGATGTAGAAACCAGAGTATTAAAGCAAGCTGTGCGTAGAAATATTAAACGATTTCTAAAAGATTTTATGTTCCAATTAACAAAAGAAGAATTTCTTAATTGGAGATCACAAACTGTGATGTCCAAATCTGAAGAAATTGGGTTGCGTCATCTTCCTTTTGCTTTTACAGAGCAAGGTGTAGCTATGCTATCTTCTGTATTAAAAAGCGAACGGGCAATTGTTAACATTTTAATTATGAGGGCTTTCGTTAAACTCAGAGAAATTATTTCAACTCACAAAAAAGTTGAAGTAAAATTAAAAGAACTTGAAGAAAAACTTAAAGAACATGATGATCAAATTGTTCAGATTATTCAGGTAATTAATCAATTAATTACACCACCTCCATCTCCAAAAAAGAAGATAGGATTTAGTATTGATTAATTTATAACAGAGTGAAAAATAAATAATTTTATGGAACGCAGATACTGCAGATTTTGCAGATCAGTGCAGATTAGCTTAATCTGTGTCATCTGCGTTCTATTAAATTTCAGAACAAAGGATTATTTATGCAAAAATCAATCTCACGGCAAATTGCTGAATTCGCTGTTAATCTTAAATATGAAGAATTACCGGAAGAAGTTGTAAACGAAGTAAAAAGATTTTTATACGATTCAATCGGCTGTGCTTACGGTGGTTATCATACAAAAGATGTTAACATACTAAGAGACATTTATAGAGACATTGGTGGCAAGGAAGAAGCGACACTAATTGGTTTTGGTGATAAACTTCCCGCGGTAAACGCAACTTTAATTAATTCATTGATGATACGCGCACTTGATTTTAACGATATCTATTGGAAAGAAGACCCATCCCATCCATCAGATTTAATTCCCGCAGCACTTTCTGTCGGCGAGATGGTTAACGCATCTATGAAAGAAGTAATAACTGCAATTGTACTGGCGTATGAATTTGAACAACGGTTATGTTTATTTGCCACTCCGGGAATTCGTGAACGCAAATGGCACCATGCAACTTTAACGCAGTTTGTTTCACCAATTGTTGCAGGAAAACTTTTGGGATTGAATGAAGACCAGATGGTTAATGCAATAGGCATTAGCGGAAGCCATAATCATACAATCGGATGTCCGACTGCAGGAAAGTTAACAATGATGAAAAACACGGTTGACCCGATGGCAGTGCAGGCAGGAGTGTTCGCTGCGTTGATGGCGCAGAAAGGTTACAGCGGTACAGAGGCGGTGTTCGAAGGGAAAGAAGGTTTTATGGACACTTTCCTCGGCTGGGATGTAAATGAGCAGAAACCCTCGCCGGTAAAAATGCCGGGAAGAGACGGAATTAGTGAGTGGTCCTGGAATACCGATGCGTTGATCGGTAGGTTGGGTGAAAGTTTTAAAATATTAGAATGCGGAATGAAAGCTTTCCCGACAGAAGCGTTAACGCACACTCACCTTTCCGCCACGTTGAAAGTTATAAATGAAAATAATATAATTTATGACCAGATAGAATCTGTAACATTAACTACTTTAGCGCAAGCTTATGATATTCTTTTCGATCCGCATAAGTACAGACCGGAATCGCGTGAGACGGCTGATCATTCACTCCCCTACTGCATTGCATGCGCTTTGGTCGATCACAAGGTAACAACACAATCTTTTAGTGATGAAAAATTAAAAGACCCGAGAATATGGGAAGTAATTGATAAAATTAAAGGTGAACCCTCGAAGGAATTTGAAAAGATGTTTCCTGCAAAGCAGCCGTCTAAAGTTGTAGTTAAAACAAAAGACGGTAAAGAATATTCGGAATATCTTGAGTATCCCAAAGGTGACCCGAGAGAACCGATGACAATGGAAGACCTTGAGATTAAGTTTAATTCCCTTTCAGATGAATTGTTAAATGAACAAAGACAAAATGAAATAAAAGAAATGATCTTCAACTGTGAAGAAATGAATATAAAAGATTTTATGGATAAATTAATTGTTTAATTGCTGAGTTGATAAAATTGTTAAATTGGTTATTATAAATAAATTTATTTTATACAATGGATAAATCTGACAAATCAATATCTAAAAAAGACAAAGAGTTGATAGAATATTTAAGGGAAAAATTAAAATCTGAATTTCCAGACTTTAAAAAATTATATCTTTTCGGTTCTAGAGCCAAAGGAAATTATCATAAAGAAAGTGATTATGATATCGTTGTAATATTCAATCAGGTTAATATGAATAAAGAGCTAAAAGTTTGCGGTTTGGTTGGTGAAGCAGAATATTTATTCGATGTATTTATTGAACTTAAAATTTTTACAGAAAAAGATTTTAGATACAATCCGTTCTTCTATGAAGAAGTAACTAAATTTGGAATATTATATGAATAATGAGAAAAA
Organism: bacterium BMS3Abin03; assembly: GCA_002898075.1. Lineage (GTDB taxonomy): Bacteria > Bacteroidota > Ignavibacteria > Ignavibacteriales > Ignavibacteriaceae > BMS3ABIN03. Next base: position 18,947 of record BDSV01000049.1, on the reverse strand, counting down.
AATCTTTATAAAAAATTATTTGCAAAAAGCTGAAGACACTTTAGTCGATGCTGAAATTAATATAGATAACGACAGACTCAGTAATGCACAAAACAGAATTTATTATGCCATATTTTACTCGGTTGTCGCTTTAGGTTATTCATATAATTTTGTTTCTTCTAAACATAAGCAGTTAATGGGATGGTTTAATAAAGAATTCATACATAATAATAAAATCTTTGATCCATCATTATTTGAGATTTACAAACTGGCATATAATAATAGAATGCTGGCTGATTATACAGTGCTTAGTTCTGCTACTAAAACAGATATTCTTGAAAGCTTTAATAAGGCAAAACATTTTGTTAATGAAATATCCCAACATATAAACCAAATTTTATCATCAAAGCCGACAAATGAAAACAACAATAATTGATTACTTCCAGCTAAAATAAATAACAGTTCTATTGTTTAACTGTTTTTTGTTTTTAGTAATTAAACAATTTAGAAAAAGAAAAAAAATGAATAAACAAAATGATAAATCATCAGCCGGTAATCGCGGAGATAAAATACGCTCCGATTGTTACATCGAACTCGAGTTGAAAAACAGGGGCGGCGTAAAGATAAACTTAAAGAGTAAAGTGGAATCGATGTACGGTACGTCTATACGGGATTTAATCAAAGACGTTTTAAAACATTTTGAAATAAAAAATGCGGAGATTGTTGTTGAAGATTACGGTGCATTGCCTTTTACTTTAGCAGCAAGATTGGAAGCAGCAATAAAAAAATTGTTCCCCGAAAACAATAAAGAATATCTTCTGCCTTTTAATAAAAAATCGCTTTACAAAACAAGCAAAGACCGTTTGCGCAGAAGCAGATTATACCTGCCCGGCAATGAACCGAAGTATTTTATAAACGCCGGATTACATAAACCCGATGGAATTATTCTGGATTTGGAAGACAGCGTAGCTCCGGGTAAAAAGGATGAGGCAAAGCTACTTGTACGCAACGCTTTAAGAAGTGTCGACTTTTACGGATGTGAAAGGATGGTAAGAATAAATCAACTTCCGCAGGGTCTGAGCGACCTTAATTTCATCGTCCCGCATAATGTCCATGTTATTCTTATTCCCAAGTGCGAATCGGCAGATCAGATAAAATTACTTGAAGATGAAGTAAATAAAATCAAGAAAGAGAACGGCGTTAAAAATCAAATATATTTTATGCCGATAATCGAAAGTGCGCTCGGTGTAATTAATTCATATCAGATTGCTTCCGCTTCAAAATATAATTGTGCGCTTGCCATCGGCTTGGAAGATTATACGGCAGATATCGGCACACAGAGAACGAAAGATGGAAAAGAAAGTTTTTTTGCAAGAAGTATGATAGTCAACTCTGCACGTGCCGCAGGCATCCAACCGATAGATACCGTCTATTCCGATGTGACAAACATGGAAGGATTAAAAGAAAGTGTGTTGAAGGCAAAGTTGCTGGGATTTGAAGGGAAAGGATGTATTCATCCGCGACAGGTTAAAATTGTTCACGAGGCATTTGCACCAACCGAACAGGAAATTGAAAAAGCACAGAAAATTGTTTTAGCTTTTAAAGAAGCGGAAAAAAAAGGATTGGGTGTCGTTTCCATCGGCAGTAAAATGATCGATCCTCCGGTTGTTAAACGTGCACAAAGAACCATTGAACTTGCGATAATTAATAATTTGTTACATAAGAATTGGAATATTGATAATTAGTCATTAAGTCATTGGTCATTAGTCATTTACAGAAGTTTATAAAGAAATTAAATAGGTTTAATTATGAACTTAGAGGAACTGGAAGTTTATCAGTTATCTATGGAATTTGGGGAGAATATATGGAATATAGTAGCGAAATGGAATTATTTTGAAAAAGATACAGTTGGTAAGCAATTGGTCAAGTCGGCTGATTCAATAGCTGCAAATCTCAGTGAGGGATTCGGAAGATATTTTTATAAAGAGAACAGACAATTTTGTTATTACTCAAGAGGTTCACTCTTTGAAGCAAGAACATGGATTACAAAAGCACACAATAGAAAATTAATTAATGAAAATGATTTCAATAAATTCATAGAATCTTTGGATTACATCGGTAAAAAATTAAACAACTACATAAAATCCATCGGAAAAAACCAATGACAAATGACCATTGACCAATGACTAATTTCAAATTTATATATTTAGAGATTTTAAGATCATTAATAAAAGAAAAATTATGAAGCTTATTAAGAACGCAGCAGGAAGATTAGTTCCGACAATAGTGAACGGGAAGAAGCAAATTCCGTTCAAAGGAATTAATAAATATAAACCAAAGGGACACAAATCCGGTCCGCCGTTAAGAAGTTGTATTGATTATCCATGGGACGGTAATAAAGTTCAGAAAAGTTTAAGAGAAGCATTGAAAAAAGCCGGACTAAAAGATGGGATGACAATATCAACACACCATCATTTACGTAACGGCGATGCACTGACAAATATACTTTTTGATACTATTAAAAAAATGGGTGTTAAAAATATCATGTGGTACCCGTCCGCCTCATTCCCCGTTCACGAGCATTTGATAAAATATCTTGAAGACGGTACGATCCATCACATCGAAGGGAGTATGAACGGACCGCTCGGAAGATTCGTCTCACAAGGTAAGATGAAAGGGATGGGTGTGCTCCGTTCACACGGAGGAAGATACCAGGCAGTTCAGGATGGCGAAGTGCACATCGACATCGCTGTTATTGCAGCACCGCAGGCGGATCCTTTTGGAAATGCAAACGGATTGGATGGTCCTTCGGCTTGCGGTCTGCTCGGTTTTGCTTTAGCCGATTCCGAATATGCAGACAGAGTAATCGTAGTTACCGATAATCCCGTTCCTTTTCCCTGCGTACCATGGCAAATTCAGGGAAACAATGTTGATTTTGTCGTTGAAGTTGATTCTCTCGGCGACTCTTCAAAAATTGTTTCGGGTACAACACAGGTAACCAAATCGCCCGACAGATTATTGATAGCAGAGTATGTTGCCGAATTTATAGAAGCTGCAGGAATAATGAAAAACGGTTTTTCACTTCAAGCCGGAGCCGGCGGAACCAATCTTGCTTTTTCAGTATTCCTAAAAGAAAAGATGAAAGCTAAAGGCGTAAAAGCCAGGTTTATGCGCGGCGGCAGTACAAAATATCTTGTTGAAATGTTGGAAGACGGATTAACAGATTTTATTCTCGATGGGCAAACTTTTGATCTTGAAGGTGTAAGAAGTATGCGCGAAAATCCGAACCATGTTAATACTTCTCCCTTCACAAGCTACAACTTTCATGGTAAAGGAAACTTCGCTTCGATGGTTGATGTAGCGGTACTTGGCGCTACGGAAGTTGATGTAAACTTTAACGGGAATGTTGTAACTCATTCGGATGGATATTTGCTGCACGGAATCGGCGGCTGGCAGAACTGTCTTTATTCAAAATGTACTATTCTTGCTATTCCATCTTTTAGAGATAGAATACCTGTTATCGTGGATGAAGTTACAACGTTAGTCGGTCCCGGCGATTTGATCGATGTGATTGTAACCGAGCGCGGTATTGCAATAAATCCAAAACGAAAAGATTTAATTAAAGCTGTTAAAAATTCCGGTTTACCGATAAAAACAATTCATCAGATAAAAAAAGAAGTGGATGAAATCTGCGGCGGAAAACCCGCTAAACCCAAAGTTGATAGAAATAAAGTTATTGCAGTAATTAAGTGGGTCGATGGAACGGTGATCGACTCGGTGTTCAAGGTAAAAGAGTAAAGCCTCCCCTAACCCCTCCAAAGGAGGGGAACTCTGTTTTTATTTTTGCCAAGCTTTACTATAAATTGTTAAACGGTTAAAACCGTTTTTAATCTTTTTGGTGTTTTTTTAACACCTAAATAAATTTAGGTGTTAATAAAATACTTTCTCGCTAAACCCCCATCACTTGACAATTTTTTTTATCAATTGCCGTTCGATTTATCGAACGGTTATTGAAAACAAAACAGAACAATCCGGGCTTCAGCCCAATGAATACTAAATGTGGCTAAAGCCATTTTATGTTATTTACTTTATTCTAGTCCGTCAGTTAAAACTGACGGGAAGTGATGATTAGAAACTTTATGCATAACGGTTAAAACCGTTTTTAATCTTCTTGGCGTTCCGTTTGCCACCTAAATAAATTTAGGTGTTAATAAAATACTATCCCGCTAACACCCAATTTCAATTGGGTGAGTAAGAGAGTTAACACCCCCCATACATGTAACGGTTTTAACTGTTTTTTATCAGCGGTGTCTGTCGGAATATAGAAATGATAAACAGAATTTATCTTTTGAACAATCCAAAGTTTATTTCAGATTATTCACTTTAAATTTATTTAGTCCGCCGCCTTGCGTAGTTAACCATACTACACCGTTTTGATCTCTAACCGAACTGTTAACCTTATCGGAACTAATGAGCGAGTTGAAACTCGAAAAAATCTGGAAACTGTTCTGTGCGTCGAACCAAACGAATCCTTCCCAGGTACTAACCCATTTATTATTTTCATCATCTGTAAAAATATGATTAACATTATTATTCGCAGTACCTAAAAAAGTGCTGCTGAATAGGTTGCCGTCCCAGAAGGAAACTCCGCTTCTCAGTCCGCTAGCCGGCTGATGAGAAAACCAGATATTGCCTGATTGGTCTTTGGCAACGGATGATATTCTCGCGGTTGGATAATTAAATATCGAGTCGGGATAAAAAGTAAGCAGGTTATTTTCTAAAGCAACAATACCGTTCTCTCTCGTTCCGATCCAGACCACGCCTGAGTTGTCGAGCTTGCTGCCCATAGCCCAAACCCGGGATTGAGCATCATTAAATACCTGCCAGTTAACACCGTCGAACTTAACTAATCCGGCAGCAGTTCCAATCCATGCAATTCCCGTCTCATCAAAGTCAATAGAGTTTATTACTTCAGAAGTTAAGCCGGAATTATCACGATCATAAATTATCCAGCTTACACCGTCAAACACAGCTATTCCAAAATCTGTACCCGCCCAAACCCTGTTCTGATTATCGACGGCAAGATAGTTTATTTTGTTATCGGGCAAAGGAGAATTCGATTCATTAAAATTTGTAAAATCTATTTGATCAAAACGTATCAGTCCGATATCCAGCGAGCCGATCCATATTATCCCGGTATTATCCACAGTTATCGATTTAAGTAAGCTGGATTGTATTTGAGAATTGAATACCTGGAAATCTACCCACACAGAAGTATCGCGTAGTGCAGTACTATATTGATTTTGCTTACCGCTTTCAACTATTACATCGAGTTTCTCACTGCGGAAATTCTCAAGGAAAAAACTTACATTGTATGAACCGGGCAGCAAACTTTTTAACGTAGCCGGCGTTGTTTCATTAAGTAATGAATCATTTAAAATTACCTGGGCGCCGGCAGGTACAGAAATTAAAATCAGGTCACCATACATCGAAGGATTTGCAAGGAAATCGACATCGACAACAGCAAGTTTATCCATGGTTACATCAACAACCACCGTTGTGTCTCTCCAGTATAATTTTTTCAGAGTGATTTCATATTGCCCGGGTTCCAGAAAAGTTAAGCTGTCAGGTGTAAAGCTGCCTGTGTTTCTTCCGTTTTTATATATTGCATAACCTTCCGGTGTTGAGTTGACATAGATAAAACCCTCCGGCGGAGGCGGCGCAACAGGAGTGCGTGATACTTCTTTATCACAAGCCGAATTCAGGGCAAGAAAGATAATCAATAAAAATTTTATTGAAAGAATATGTATGTAATTGTTTTTATTCATCTAATAAAAAATTATATCCGAATGATTCGATGTAATCCGGTAGAAATCTTATAGTGGGATAATTGGATTTTATATAAGAGCCGAAAATACCCAGCCCTCCGCCAATATTAGTATAATCCGATTCATTGACCGTAACGGTTAAATCATCGAAAGGTTGATTTGTTGAGGAAACATACCTCGATAAATTTAAATCGAAAGCGGCAACATCAAAGATGAGCGATTGACGGACCGTATAATTGCTTTTGTTCGGATCCCCCTCCGAAATTTCTTCAAGCGCACGGGTTATGGCATCCAATTGGTAAATTACTATTGAATTGTTTGAAGGTTGAGGAAATACAGGTTCTAAGCTTCCGTTGCGTTCAACATATTTAACCGGTACATCTTTAAACTTTCTAACAACCTTGCCGTTTTCATTCTGCAAATACCTTATCCTTAATTTCGGAGAAAAGAAAGTCCCATCAACCTGCGGCATCCAGATAAACCTTACAAGGTTGCTGCCGACAGCGGGAATAATAACATCACTTTCCTTGTCAAACGAAACTTTGTCCGGTGCTTTAGAAACTGCTCTCAATCTTATTCCGTTTTGAAGAAGAACCTCAATTCCGATTTTCTGTTTCGGGGAGATTTTAAATCCGGTATTATAATAAAAATTAAACGGGGTGCCGTAACGTGAAGGGTCTTCCCTTACAACAGATGAATCGTTGAAAATATAAACCGAATCACCCAGCCAAACTCTTATATCCGCACCGACAACAGCCGGATCAACCGTGTTTGTATATGGATCGAATCCATCGGGCGGTAAATAGTTATGCGACAAGACTGCCATCTGGAATGTAGTATCGCTTTTTAAAATACATGTTAATGCGTAATTGTCCCTGAATTCCCCGAACGGATCAAAGTCTTCAGAGCAGGAATAAATTACTGCTAATGTTAAAAAGATAATTATTATAAAGCTTTTCTTCATCATAAAATAAGTTTAATTGTACCCGATATAAAAAACGGAAGCATATTTACTACATCGCCTGTGCTTCTATCGAAGTAGTAAATATTTTTCCGGTCGTAAACATTAATTGCACTTACACTTAACTCGAGCTTGGTAAATAATATCTGCATTTTTTTCGTTAAGCTTAAATCGAGGCGGTGATAATCCGGGAGTCTTCCTAAATTCCTGTCACCCAAAATTGCAAACGGGTCGAACTCACCGCTGTTTAATCCTGTATTGTGAATATCATCCAGATAAAATTTATCATAATACCCTATCAGCTCTGTGAACGGAAAACCCGAAGAATAATTCCACAACCCACCGAACACCCATCCGCTGCCGAGGTTAAATTCAAGGATAAAATTTACCTGATTGCGCGTATCATATTTCGGGTAATATATCCAGCCGTCGGCTTCTTTATAAGCCCAGCTTAATGTGTATGAGGTTGTTATGCTCAATGGATTTATTCCGTAACTAAATAAAAATTCCAATCCGTACGATTCAGCTTTACCGGCAATCAGGTCGGGATCGTTCGATAAATATTTTTTATTATTAATAATGGGAAGATTTTGAGTCGTCTTATAAAAACCTTCTGTAGAAAATGAAAAGCCGGGAAATAGATCGTAGTCAAAACCAACATCGTATTGAATTGTTCTTGCCGGGTCGATATAATCGGGAATAATAATCCATGGCTCGAAGACGGATATAAGTTCGTCTTCATCAGTGAGCGCTGTAACTTCCTGGGTATATAATCCCCATGCACCTTTCAATGCAAAATTCGAAAATATTCTGTATGTTAGACTAACTCTCGGTTCTATAATTCCGCTGCCGTTTTTGCTTAACCCGGTAATGTTGAACCTTGCACCCACATCCGCACCGAAGTTTTCATATCGCAAAAATTTATACTTGCCGTAGATGCTTAAATTACCCGCAAGTTTTTCAAGATTTGTAGTTGCCCCGACCCTGTTTTTCTGAAAGAATTTTGCTTCGAGAAATTTAAAATTTAACCCGGCACCTAATTCATCTTTGTTGTCGTAAACAGCATTCATATCGAAACTAAAGTTGACATCGTTTACAGTATTCTTCTGTGGTTTTAGCGAGCTTGCATTCGGAACAACTTCACCTTCGAACCGGCTAATTGAAATTCCGAGCCTGGAAAAAAGCGGTACATCGTAAACCTGTAGCCATTCAAAACCGAAAAGTTTATTATCCCATTTAAACTCTTCTCTCAACGGATCATTATATTTTACATCATCATTGCTTAAAAATCCGAAGATAGAAAATTTCGCATTTTCAAAAATTTCTTTACTGGAATAATTTAATTTGAAAGAGAGATCGTAAAAATCAATGGGGACAGACCCGGCTTTAAGAAATTTATTAAGTACCGCCGTCGAATAGCTCTTCCTTCCGGAAACTAAAAATGAACCGTTCGGAATGGGTCCTTCGAGCAATCCTTTTATGGTTAACGAGCTTCCACTACCGGTAAAACCGAAGCGGTGTTTGTTTCCGTCTTTTGAAATAATGTTCATCACGGATGAAAGTCTTCCACCATATTGCGCTGAGTAAGCACCTTTCAAAAACTCAACTGTGTTTATCATTTCCGGATCAAACGCACTGAACAATCCCAGCGAATGATACGGATTATAAAGCGTAACACCGTTGAGTAATATCAGGTTCTCATCACTGCCTCCGCCTCTAACATAATATTTGGCTGATATGTCCCCGGTTGAACTCACCCCTGGAATATATTGTACTGACCTCAGAATATCTGTTTCAACACTCTTTGGCAGCACATCTAACTGCCTTACTGAAATTTTTTCGATACTTATATCAGTCGTATTTTTTTCAATTACTTTTTCCCCGATTTTCACAATGGTTTGCAGTTCAATGCTTAACGGCGAAAGCTCGACGTTTACCTGGGTTATCTTGTCCGGAATAATATGTACAGTTACTTTCTTGGTTTGATAACCTACATAAGAGATTGTTAGTTCATAATCTTTATCGGCGGGTATGTTTTGAATTAAAAAAAGTCCTCTTTCATTGGTGGATGCACCTTTATTTAAATCTTCGATAAAAACGTTTCCGAATGCAAGTGCTTCACCGCTTGTAGAATCGGTTACAAAGCCGCGCAGCTTACCGTATTCCTGCCCTATTGTTTCATTTCCGAGAAGAATAAGAATTGAAAAAACCAAAAGTGCTTTTAAGAAAAAAATAGAAGAAGTGTTCCGCATTAATTAATATATCTGGTAATAACAAACTAAGTGAAATAAAAATATGGGACAAAATATAAGTGAATCAAAGCTTAAATAACACACTTATTTTGTCCCGTAATAAAAAAGTTTGCTGTCTATTCGGCAAGAGTTGAAATGTTTCCCGGGTCAACACCGAGAGCTTTTGCTTTTAACACTCTCCTCATAATTTTACCGCTTCTTGTTTTGGGAAGTGAATCCACAATTTCTATATGCTCCGGCTTAGCGATGGGACCCATTTCGTGACCAACGTGCTGCCGCAGTTCTTCAATAAGCTTATCGCTTTTACTGTGCCCGGTTCTTAAGATCACATAAGCATGTATCGCGTTTCCTTTTACCTCATGCGGCAGCCCGATTGCAGCAGCTTCTGCAACCGCTGGATGACTAACAAGAGCGCTTTCTATTTCCGCCGTTCCCAAACGATACCCGGAAACTTTAAGTACATCATCCACTCTTCCGATGATCCAGTAATAACCATCTTCATCTCTCTTTGCCGAATCGCCGGTTAAATACATACCCGGATATTTTCCCCAGTATTGTTCAATATATCTATCCGGATCATTCCATATAGTTCTTAACATAGCAGGCCAGGGAGTCTTGATTACAAGGAATCCTTCTTCGTTCGGCTTAACCGGATTACCTTCCTCGTCTAAAATATCCACCTTTAACCCGGGAAACGGCTTAGTGCCCGAACCGGGTTTAAGCGGTACACACGGCATCGGGGTTATCATAAACATTCCGGTTTCGGTTTGCCACCAGGTATCCATTATCGGGCAGCGTTCCCCGCCTATTACCTTATAATACCAGCGCCACGCTTCCGGGTTGATGGGTTCGCCTACCGTTCCCAATAATCTTAAAGAAGAAAGATCATGACGATTCGGCCAAGCCTCACCATAACGCATTAATCCGCGTATTGCAGTTGGAGCAGTATAAAGAATGTTGATACCGTATTTTTCAATCATCTGCCACCAACGGCTTGGATAAGGAAATGTAGGTGCTCCTTCATACATAAATGAGGTAGCGCCGTTCAATAACGGTCCGTAAACAATATAGCTATGCCCGGTTATCCATCCCGGGTCGGCGGCACACCAGAATCTGTCATCTTCATGAATATCGAAGACATATTTTAATGTTGAGTAAATGCCCACCATGTATCCGCCGTGCACATGTAATATAGCTTTAGGTTTACCCGTAGTACCCGAAGTGTATAAAAGGAAGAGCGGATCTTCTGCATCCATTATTTCAACATTGTGCGAGTTGTTGGCTATGGGTAAAGCCATCAAATCATGATACCACATATCCCTTCCGGGTTCCATATTTATTTCGTGCCCCGTTCTTTTAACAACAACTACGCTTTCAACTGTTGCAGCTCTTTGTAATGCTTCGTCGGATATTTTTTTAAGTTCAACTATTTTACCTCGCTGGTAAGCACCGTCGGCAGTTATTAATACTTTTGACTGGCTGTCGTCAATCCTTTCGTGAAGAGCTTCAACAGAGAAGCCGCCGTAAACCACCGAGTGAATTGCACCAATACGAGCGCAGGCAAGCATTGCAATTGCAAGTTCGGGAACTCTTCCCATATAAATTGTAACTCTTTCGCCTTTTTGAATACCGAGACTTTTTAGAACATTAGCAAATTTGTTCACTTCCCTGTGCAAAGCAAAATATGAGTATGTTCTGAAGTCACCGTTTTCCCCTTCCCAAATTAATGCTAACTTATTTCGGTGAGGCGTATTGAGATGAACATCGAGACAATTGTAGCAAATATTTGTTTTCCCATTAATGAACCATTTGAAAAACGGTTTATTGGAATCGTCTAAAACTTTATCCCATTTATCAAACCAAAGCAAATTCTCAGCTTCCTTTGCCCAGAATCCTTCATAATCGTTTTCTGCAGAACTGTAAAGCTCTTCGCAGTTGGCGTTGGCATGATTTATCACTTCTTCGGTTGGATAATAGACATCGCCGGAAAGGGTTTTTTCAGCCATTTAATACTCCCGTTATTTTTTTAAATATGATTAAATTCTTTCAACAGTTTGCTGCAGATGCATAAAAAATGATTCGCAAATGAAATTAAGAGTTGTTGAGATAATAATCAATATTTCGTTTTGCTTCCGTTAATTATAAATTATAAAAATATTTACACTAAGAAAAGCCGTATCAAACAAACCCGATTACAATTAATACTTATTAGGACCGGCACTAATAATTACTTCGGGTGTACCTTCTGCGTATTCCTTAAAGTTATCATTAAACATATTGGCAAGTTTCTTAGCCGTTTCATCATAAGCGTTTTTATCTTCCCATGTATTTCTTGGGTTCAATACATCTGCAGGAACACCTTCGCAAGAAACGGGAATGTTAAGATTGAAAAACGGATCGGTGAATGTTTCTACATCATCGAGTTTACCGGTTAACGCCGCATGCAGCATAGCACGCGTATGCTGAATTTTCATTCTTTTACCTACGCCGTACGGACCGCCGGTCCAGCCGGTATTTACAAGCCAGCATTTAACATTATGCGCTTTAATCTTATCACCTAATAATTTTGCGTACACACTTGGATGATGAACCATAAATGGTGCTCCGAAACATGTGCTGAACGTAGCTTTGGGTTCCGTAACACCTTTTTCAGTTCCGGCAACTTTTGCAGTATAACCCGAAATAAAATGGTACATTGCCTGTTCAGTTGTAAGTTTTGAAATCGGCGGCAATACACCGAAAGCATCGGCAGTAAGCATAATAATGTTCTCGGGATGCCCTGCCCTTCCTTCGGGAACAATGTTGGGAATATGTGTTAACGGGTAAGCAGCCCTGGTGTTTTCAGTAAACGTATCGTCATCCAGATCAAGTCTTCTTGTCTGTGCATCGATCTGTACATTTTCTAAAATTGTTCCGAACTTCCTGGTACATTCATAAATATCCGGCTCGGCTTCTTCCGATAACCTTATCACCTTTGCATAACATCCGCCTTCAAAATTAAATACACCGTCTTCGCTCCACCCATGTTCATCATCACCAATCAATTTTCTTTTCGGATCGGCAGATAAAGTGGTTTTCCCGGTGCCCGATAATCCAAAGAATATAGCTACATCCCCTTTTTCTCCAACGTTTGCCGAACAGTGCATCGACATAACATCTTTTAAAGGAAGCACATAATTCAAAACTGTGAAAATAGATTTTTTAATTTCACCGGCATAACTTGTTCCTCCAATTATTATAAGCTTTTTACCAAAGTTCAGCATAATGAATACTTCGGAATTTGTACTGTCCATCGAAGGATCGGCATGGAAATTAGGTAAATGTATAATATTGAACTCGGGATTATTCTCAAGCAATTCCTGCCTGTTTTCATATCTCCGGAACATATTACGTGCAAACAGATTATGCCAGGCAGTTTCCGTTATAACTCTTATAGACAGGCGGTATTTAGGGTCGGAACAGGCGAAGCAATCCTCCACGTACAGGTCCTTACCCTGAATGTAAGCCATCATTTTTGCATACAACCGGTTAAACTTTTCCTCGTTGATAGATTTGTTAACATTTCCCCACCAAATGTTTTTCTCGCTGGTCGATTCTTTCACCAGGAACTTGTCCTCAGGGCTTCTGCCGGTGTGATATCCAGTTTTTACTACAATAGGTCCGAGATGAGCCAACAGCCCTTCCCGCCTTCTGATTACCTGTTCATAAAGTGCAGGTGTTCCGAAGTTGTAAAAAACCTCACGGATATTTTTAATACCTAGCTGCTCGAGTTCTTCGATTGCTTTTAATTTAGCTTGCATCAATACTCCAGTTTTTATAAAAATATTAAAGGGAAAATAAGAAAAAAAACTGAAATTCATAATTTTGTTAGATGAAATAATTACAGAATTGTAAAATAATCTAAAAGTTCTTTACATTCATAATTCAAAAATGTTATATTTATTTTAAAATTTAGTTAAAAAGTTTAGAAGTGGTTTAATTAATAACAGGCATAAGTGGAAAAAATATTAATCATTGAAGACGACTTACCTATTAGGGAGTCAATAGCAGAATACCTCGAAGATGAAGGTTATAAATGTATTTTGGCAAAAGACGGTGAAGAAGGAATATTGTTTGCCAATTTAGAAATTCCAAACCTGATTCTTTGTGATATAAAAATGCCCCGTATCAACGGACACCAGGTTCTTCAGGCGCTGCGTGAAAACCCGCAGACTTCTAACATTCCTTTTATATTTCTAAGTGCATTAGTAGACAAGAAACATTTTCGTGAGGGAATGCTGCTTGGCGCCGACGATTATATAACAAAACCATTTCGTCCGGAAGAACTTTTAGCTGCCGTAAAAGTCCGGCTCGATAAATATAACTCTGTAAAGAAGAGAATGGACATACTCAAAGAAAGCATTTCCTATTCCCTGCCGCACGAATTAAAAACACCGCTTGTTTCTATACTTGGTTATGCAGAAATCTTAATCGATAAATTTAAAAATGGCAATGATACCGAAGCGCTTGAATTTTCCCGGGCAATTTTCGATTCCGGAGTGCGGCTTAACCGACTTATACACCAATTCCTCGTATACGAAAAATTGTCGCTTATAAGTGATAATCCGGAAGCTTTAGAAGATAGGAATGTAGTAATTGTAACCCCTGATATTATTAAAGGAATTGCAGACAGTACCGCGGGAAAATATAACAGGGCAGACGATCTTGTGATGAACCTGAACGAGGGCTCCGTTAGAGTGCCGTTGAGTTACGTATCGGCACTAATTGAGGAACTGGTTGATAACGCGCTTAAGTTTTCAAACGTCGGATCAAAAGTATTAATTGAATCTGAAACTACGGATAATGGTTTCTTGCTCACGTTTTTTGATGAAGGAAGAGGTATGACCGAAGAACAAATTATTAACATCGGTGCGTATCAGCAATTTGAAAGGAATAAATACGAGCAGCCGGGAGTTGGGCTGGGGCTTGCTATTATTAAAAAAATAGTCGAGCTATACAACGGAAATATCCAAATAATCAGCGAAGTTGGTAAAGGAACGAAGGTTAAAGTTAACCTGCCGTAATAGTTATTTTATACTTTTCAGAAGCCCGACAAGGTTTAATTCAACCTTCTCTTCAGAATAAAACGGTTCACCATATTTTTTACCTATCTGAAATCCGTAAAATTTTGCTCTTGCTTCTACATTAGCAATAAACTCAGGACTGCTGATAAAAGTATCGGGTTCGTTACTTTTCGGATTATAAAATTGCGTGGAATAAGATCTTACCGCTTTCATCTTTGTTTCAAAGGTATCACTTATATCTATAATAAACGAGGGTTCAAACGTGTATGCCTGCATATAGTAATAAAGCTTTGCGGGTCTGTAAGGATGTTGGGGCGCTTCTTTTTCGAAAGTTTTAAATTTGTTTAACCCCGATGTAAACAAAGAACGTTTTACTAATTTACTTGTATTAACATGATCGGGATGACGGTCGTTAAAGTAGGGTGCGAAAATAAATTTTGGGCGATACTTGCGCAAAGCAATTACAACCTTATGTACGTTTTCAACCGTTACCTCAACACTGCCGTCCGGTATTTGCAAATTTTCTCTAATCATTATTCCCATTACACCGGCGGCTTTAACTGCCTCTTCCTGTCTGATGTCTGCATTCCCTCTTGTGCCTAATTCCCCCCTGGTTAAATCGATAATGCCGGCTTTAAGATTATTTTTAGTTAGTTTGGAAATAGTTCCGCCCATAGTAAGTTCTGCATCATCCGGGTGAGCAGCAAAAACAAGTATATCAAGATTCATATATAAACTTTAATCTTTAAAATTAATTTTTAAGAAGCTCACGAAACTAATACATTTTATTCGTTTTATCCAATCCGTACTATTTTACAGCCCCGGATAAACGCCAAAATATATCATAGCGAAGCCCGCCGTATCATAAATACCATGTGCAAGAATTGGTGCCCAAAGATTTTTTCCTGTTGCAAAGTAGAGCCATCCGAAAATTAATCCTGTTAATCCAACTGCTATCATTCCCGATGCACCCTGGTATAGATGCACTCCGCCGAACAACACACTGGAAATAAGCAAACCAAATATCCAGCCGATTTTTTCATTCTTTAATAGGTCTTTAAAGCGATGCATAAAGTAACCGCGGTAAACCATCTCTTCACCGAATGCAGCGAGAGACCAGGATATGGCAAGCCAGAAGATAAGTAAGCTTTCATTACCAACTAATGAATTAAAGGTACTTACATCGGGTAATTCTCCCGTTAAATCTGCAAGCAATGGTTCAATTACATAGATACTTAACGCTTGATATAACACACCGACAGAAACCGAGAGTAGAATTGTCTTGCGCCAGCTATCCGGTTTCTTTAATCCGAAATCCTTCCATCCTTTTCCGCGCAGCCATAAAGAGAGCCATGCATAAAGTAAAATGTAAATTGTTGAAGTAAGCGGGAGGTAACCAAACAAGTTTGCGATAAGCACTAAAACAGCTATAGTAATTTCAACAAAACTAAACCATTTGTTGTTTTTATAAAACAGTGCGGTGCGTGCGCGAATATCTTCTAATGCCATCCGAAATATCTCCTGCTGAATATATTTGCATTGTACATAAATAAAATAGTATTATTTATTTTTATCTCTGTCTAATTTATCCGGGTTTTTAATGAATTCTTTATCTTCGGATTTTATACCACGTTCAAGTAGTAGTTTTCGAACCCCCTTATTATTGCGAATGTGTTCCCGGGCAATACGATTCCCTTGGTGGATGTTTTTATCTTTAATATTGAAAATAGTTATTTCCGTAGCAAAATCTTTTGCTTTGATCGTTATTGTAGGAAGAAAATCCGCCAATGGTCCGTTTTTCGGCACACGCAATTTCATTTTCATTTCGCCGGTGGTAGAACCAAATAAGACCCGATCTCCTCGGCTACGAATCATACCAAAATCTTTATCATTACCGGTGCGCTCAAAAATTAGTTCGGAAAGTTCTTTTTCAGAAAGAGTTAATTTCTGACGAGCTTGTAATCGTTCCCAGTCAATAATGCGTTTTTCAATTATTTCCGATTTCCTAGTTTTGACTGCGAAATAATTTTGGGCAAAAGCAATTTGTTCCTTTTGCGGGTTGCCGTTTTGAGCAATCAGGTAACAGGCAAAACGGGTAAGCATAAAATCATCTATTTCACGTTCGGTACCCGAACCAATGGAAACCATTTTGTTGACATCAACAAAATGGTTTGAGACAGTATGTCCTGCAATCTCGCAAGCTGTTTTTGCCTTGTTGATAACTTTGCCGAAATTCCGCCATTCGGTATAACCCAAAAGATGCTGTAAATCTCGGGCAAACCAGAATTCGATGCCAGTTTGCGTTTGATTAGAGTATGATTCAAAGTCTTTTGTTAAATGTTTAATCACCTCTTTTTTCATCAGTTCCGCTCCTACTTATTTTTATTTCTTCCTTTCTTAATAATCTATGTCCTTCGAAAACAGTTAAAATTTCTATCGAGTTTTTCTTGAGCAAGTAAACTATTCTATAATTTTTATGTAATATTTCTCTTATTTGAGTTATAGAAAGTTCTGGAACGATCCTTCCTTTTTCCGGATTTTCTGGTATAGATTCAGTAAAGAGATCAATTTATCCATAAACTCTATAGCAGCTTGAGGGTTATCTGAGGAAATATATTCTTCGATTTCCTGTAATTTAATTAACGATTCTTTTGTCCATAATAGTTTCATATTTATTTGCCGGATCGGAATTTTCTTAATTCATTTTTAAGTTGAGATGTTGAATAAACTTCTCCTCTCTCAGAATTTGATAATCCACGAGAGATTGAATCTATAAATAATTTTGTTTCTCTCAATTCATCGAATTCTGAAGGAGATATTAATACTCCGGCGGGTTTACCATTTTGTGTAATTATTAAAGAATTTCTTTTATTCTTGATCTCTCTGAGATATTTAGCCAGGCTTGCTTTGAATTCTCCGACCGGAACGATATCACTCGAAACTGATATATTTTTCATTTCTGCACCTTTCTGTTGTCATAATTATGGTCTTAATATAGACCTTTATTCTGACAATATCAAATATCATCATCAGCACATAAAAGCGTTGCAAATAAAGTTCTCGTCGCTCACATTGGTTTATCAGCGTTTACTGCTTTACGCATACTGTCAGAAGTTTTAACGAAGGGGATTTACTTATTTAAGTTGTTGTGTGCGTTTTTAAATGAGATTCCTAATTTTATTTTAAAAAATATCCAAAAACAGTTTGAAAGTAATAAGGTTCGATAGAGCCGATAACTTGTACGCATAATTATTCTCTGCATTCTTTAAAAACTGTTCCAGATTATTTTTATCTATAATATCGAAGAACAGATCATTTTCACGAAGTAATATTTCTTCAACCTGTTTAAAGTTTATTCTAAAAAACAGATCATAATCGGTAGCAGACTTTCTGAGAGATAATTTTTTGTAAATAGAATTATTTTTCTTAGCGATAGTCCTCTGTAAAATAAGCTCATAAACCATCGGGAAATACCTAAAATAAGTAAACCCAAAATAAGGTGCCGGCAGACCCATATTTTCGAGGTAAAATGATTTTAATTTCTTAAAAGTGGTATTTACTATATAACGATAAATGTATTGGTTCTTCCGGTAACGCAAAGGTATTTTTTGAACAGCCGTAAATGAATCTAAATTAAGGAATGGATGTGCGAGCATAACCCAATTCATTTGTGCATTGCCGGCTAAAGAATACCTGTTTGCCGAGAGTTGATGTATATAAAATAAATCGATCTTATCACCTGTATTTTCTATATGATCGATCGAATCGAAATATTTTTTTAAGGCAGTCTTCGAATTTGTGATTGCCTCGTGTTTATAATCATCTTTCAACAAATTAAGATTAAGGAGAGGCGACTTAACATATTCAAAAAATTGATCTGTTAACGAATCAGAATTTTTTATTCGCCTTTCCGCAACTTTCATAAACTGACGGCGATATAATGCGCCGCCGTGACTGTCTAAAAGAAGCCGGTAATTTTGTTTGCCAAGTTCCCACGACTTAATATCGTGAGCGTTTGTTACAGGTATCAGCCCTTCCGTTAATCTTACAAACGGCTCCCAGAGTCCGGGTAAGCTTTCTACAAACCGATCATCAAAAATATTTATCTCATGATCGAGCTTAAGTTTATTTGCAATTTTATTTGCAATTGTAATATCACGGGATTCCTTTAAACCATGCGTAAAAGCTTTTACGAGATTTTTTTTATTAAGATGATTTATAACAGCCCATGTTACTCTGCTATCATAACCGCCTGTTAACGCAGCACCCACACTGTTATAATTATTTAATCTTTTTTCGATCGAAGATATAAAAGCATTTTTTATAAGTTCTGTATTCTCTTTTACTGTGGCATCGTATTTATATTGCGGAACATAATATTTTTCGGACGAGATATTTCTTTTCGATACTTTTATAATTTCCGCGGGCTGTAAACGTTTAATACCTGTATAATAAGTATTTCCACTTAGGGAAAACCCCAATCCTAAATATTCACTTAAACCCTGAGCGTCAAATTGTTTTGTTTTCAGAATACTAGTAATTGCATGTATTTGCGATGAGAAAATAAATATGTTTTTATTATCCGAATAGTGTAAAGCAAAATTGCCGAAAGGATCGTTACAGAGGATAAAAGAATTATCTATCTTATTATAGAGAGAGAAAACAAATGCACCGTCAAGCTTTTGTAAGAAACCATTTTCATCTTTTAAAAACGGATATAAAAAATATTTCTCGAAATTATCTATAGAAAGTAAAGAGCCGTCTGGTAAATATATTTCACCAAAAAGCTGAAAAAAATAATTACCGTCTTTACTTTTAAGCGGGTAAGCAGAACTTAATGACGGTATTGAATAGCCAAGCCCGG
>BDSV01000048.1 GCA_002898075.1 bacterium BMS3Abin03 | reverse complement strand
AGAAAAAAAAGCCATCCTTAATCCCCCCGAAGGGGAAAATGTTGGAGGGTGGAGTACTATTGGATTTGTCGAAGGACACGGCAATTCGAATTCTCCCAAACAATATTATTTTGTTGATAATGAAATTAACCGGTCAGGCAGATATTATTACAGGTTAAAACAGGTAGATAACGACGGAACGTATGAATATTCAAATGTAGTGACGGTGGATGCAGAAGTACCGGAGAAATTTTACTTGAGTCAGAATTATCCGAATCCTTTTAATCCCGCAACAAAGATAGACTTTACACTTCCGGAGAAACAGATGATAACGCTGAGAGTATATAATATCTTAGGAGAGATGGTACAGGAAATAGTAAACGAAGAGAAACCGGCGGGGAGTTATTCGGTTACTTTTGATGCATCAAACTTGCCGAGCGGTGTTTACATCTATCGTTTGCAAACACCCGGGTTTACACAAAACCGCAAGATGACATTTTTAAAGTGAGATTCAAAAAACTTAATTAATCCTTCTTGTTTATTCGTTTCATTTTTAACGCTCTCACAATGAAGTATACTCCCACTAATACAAATGGGATACTTAATATCTGTCCCATATCAAGTGTCATCCCTAACTCAAAGGGTTCCTGTACTTCTTTTAAGAATTCTACAAAAAATCTGAATGTGAAAACCAATATTAAAAACAGTCCGAATAAAAAACCGTTAGAAAGTTGTTTGTATTTGTTCTTATAAATTATTATTAGTATAAAAAATATTATAAGATACGCTAATGATTCATATAATTGGGTCGGGTGTCGGGGAACATTATCTATTCTTGTAAATATAAAAGCCCAGGGCACAGTTGCCGGCTTACCTATTATTTCCGAATTGAACAGGTTTCCCAATCTTATAAAAGAACCGCCGAGCGCTACCACAATTACAATCCTATCCATCAGCCATAAAAAACTTTCCTTCTTCTTTTTTACGTATAGATAAAGCGCAATAAGAATTCCTATTGCCGCGCCATGGCTCGCAAGCCCTCCCTTCCAAACCATTAATATTTCCAGAGGGTGCGAGAAATAATATTCTGGGTTGTAGAACAGGATATGACCCAACCGGGCGCCGATGACGGTTCCGAATATCATATAAATAGCTAACTGCTCTATGTCCGCTTTAGGTTTATTTTCCCTTTGATAGAACCATTCAAATATTTTGTAGCCCGCGATAAATGCAAGCGCAAAAAGCAGTCCGTACCACCGAACTGAAATCGGACCGATATTCAAAATTTCGGGACTGACACTCCACGTTATATAAGTAATAATCATAATAGTTTACTTTTTCTTCCGGCTTTTCTTTTTTGTTCCGGATTTTTCAGTATTTTCTACAAGTTCAACACATTGCTGATATGTTAATGAAGCGGGATCTTTATCTTTTGGAATACGTACATTCTTTTTCCCGGCTTTCAGGTATGGGCCCCATCTCCCGTTAAGAATTTGATAATCGGGATTCTCATCGAATATTTTTATTAACTTTTCTGCATCGGCTTTTCTTTTTGCCTCGATCACCTCGATTGCCTCGTTAAGTTCAATAGTGTATGGGTCGTAATCTTTTTTGATCGAATAAAATTTATTCTTGTGTTTTACGTACGGGCCGAATCGCCCGATAGCTGCAATAACTTCATCATCTTCATAATTACCAAGCGATCTTGGCAGTCTGAATAGATCGAGCGCTTCTTCTAAAGTTATCGATTCTAATTTTTGTTCTCTCCGCAGCCCTGCATACTGCGGTTTTGAATCCTCATCATTTAAATCTGTTAACTGGGCAACCGCCCCGAATCTTGCCATTCTTACCGAAACCTGCTTGCCTGTTTTGGGATCGGTACCCAATATTCGTTCTCCGGAAACTCTTTCCGTATTTTCAATTGTGTGATCCACTTTTTCTTTGAACGGGAAATAAAATTCCGTCAGCATAATCTTTTTATCAATTTTACCCCGGGCAATTTCATCAAGCTCTTCTTCAATGTGGGCGGTGAATTGGTAATCCATAACCCGCGGGAAGTGTTTCACAAGGAAGTCTGTTACAAGCATTGCAATATCGGAAGGGAAAAGTTTTCCTTTATCGGTTCCTGTTAATTCGTTTTTAATTTCTGTCTTTACATTATTACTTTTAATTAAACTAAGCACTTTATATTCCCGTTCAACCCCGGGTCGTTCATCTTTAATTACGTAACCGCGTTTCTGTATTGTGCTTATGGTTGGTGCATAAGTTGATGGTCGACCGATACCAAGCTCTTCTAACTTTTTAACGAGACTCGCTTCGGTGTACCGGGCGGGGGGACGGGTAAATCTCTGTGTAGCAAGAATCTGTTCAAACTCAATTTTCTGATCTTTCTTTAATGCAGGAAGTAATCCGCTATCACCGTTTTCACCGTTCTCTTCATCTGTAGATTCAAAATATACTTTAAGGAAGCCGTCGAACTTTACTACTTCACCCTTTGCAACAAATTTTTCCGTACTGTTGGAAAGCTTTATCTTTGCGGTCGTCCTTTCAATTTCGGCTTCGCTCATTTGAGAGGCAATTGCTCTTTTCCATATTAATTCATAAAGCGCTTTTTCATCCTTGCTGCCTGTTATTTTTTCTTTACCGAAGTCGGTAGGTCTTATAGCTTCGTGTGCTTCCTGCGCAGTTTTAGATTTGGTTTTATACTTCCGCTTATGAGCATATTCTTTTCCGAATTCTTCTGCGATTTGTTTTTGAGCTGCATCTAATGCCTGCTCGGCGAGGTTTACAGAATCCGTTCTCATATAAGTGATCTTTCCTGATTCGTAAAGCTTTTGAGCAATTAGCATTGTTCGAGCCACCGAGTAACGAAGTTTTCTGCTGGCTTCCTGTTGTAATGTAGATGTTGTAAAGGGCGGGGACGGAGATTTTTTAACCGGTTTCTTTTCGAGACTTTCGATAGAAAACTCTGCATCTTTACATTTTTCTAGAAACTCTCGCGCTTCCTTTTCTGTAGAAAAATACTTCGGCACTTCTGCTTTGAATGCAGAGCGCTTCCCGTTTTCATCTTCAGCAATAAATGTTCCGGCTACCTTAAATCTCGAAACCGATTTAAAGGAATCGATCTCTCTTTCACGCTCTACAATTAATTTTACTGCAACGGATTGTACTCTTCCAGCGGAAAGATTCGGTTTTATTTTTCTCCATAAAATAGGAGACACTTCAAAACCAACAAGTCTGTCTAATATTCTTCTCGACTGCTGCGCTTCTACCAAAGAGTAATCAATTTTCCGCGGATTCTTAACTGCGTTTAGAATTGCAGGTTTGGTTATTTCGTGGAAAACAATTCGCCTGGTTTTTTCCTCCGGCAGTTCAAGCACTTCTTTAAGGTGCCACGAAATAGCTTCTCCTTCACGGTCTTCATCAGTTGCAAGCCAGACAGTATCGGCTTTTTTTGTAAGCTTTTTTAATTCTTTTACAACAGTTTTTTTATCGTCGGGTACAATGTATTTAGGATTAAAATCGTTATTAATTTCAATTCCCATATTTTTCTTTTCGAGATCCCTTACGTGACCATAGCTCGATGTTACGAGAAAATCTTTTCCAAGAAACTTTTCTATTGTATTCGCTTTTGCAGGCGACTCGACAATTACAACATTCTTTGACATATAGTTCCGAAAAATATAGTGAAAAACGGGTGCAATTTAACTTATATTTGAATCAAAACTCAAAATATTTTTTGTTAAATACACAACGAAATAAATTTAGATGAACGATTTTCAGATTAGTTTCATTCATTCAAATAAAATAATTCTCATAACTTAAACATTTCAATGTCTATAAAGCAAGTTTTCAATCAAATAATAAAGTATCTTGCGTATCCTTTTATAATAATAATAAAAATTTATCAGGCATTAATTTCTCCTCTTTTTCCCTCATCGTGTCGATATACACCCACCTGCTCACAATATTCAATCGAGGCATTAAAGAAATATGGATTGATTAAAGGCGGGTGGCTCGGAATCAAAAGAATATCGCGTTGTCATCCATGGGGCGGCAGCGGTCACGACCCCGTACCTTGAAAGTTTTTAACCATTATGAGTGTAAAATCTAAATCTAAAATCTTGCTGAAGAAAACAACCGCACTTCTTTTCAAATTATTAATTGCCTGTTTGTTTATAACACTACTCCAGGTTTTATTCTTTAAATGGATCGATCCGTTTACATCATCGATAATGATACAAAGAAAAATCGGGCTGTTATTCTCCGGCAAAAAGGATAAATCTATAAAGTATAAATGGTATGATTACGATGACATTTCTAAAAATGTTGCACTTGCTGTAGTAACTGAAGAAGATCAGAATTTTCCGTTTCATATTGGGTTTGACTTTGAACAAATTAATAAAGCAATAAAAGACAGGCAGGAGGGAAAACGGTTGAGAGGTGCAAGCACAATATCACAGCAAGTAGCTAAAAATTTGTTTTTATGGGAAGGGAAAAGTTTTATAAGAAAAGGATTTGAAGCTTATTACACGATCCTTATTGAGTTTTTCTGGAGTAAAAGAAGAATTTTGGAAATCTATTTAAATATAGCGGAAATGGGAAAACAAATTTTTGGTGTGGGTAAAGCGAGCGAAATTTATTTTAAAAAACATCCTTCGGAATTAACGCGGAGCGAAGCAGCATTATTAGCGGCAGTCTTACCTAATCCTAAAAGATATTCGGTAACTAATCCGAGTAAATATGTAAGAAAAAGACAAGAGTGGATATTGCGGCAAATGAAAGCGCTTGGAGGCGCAGCTTACCTTAAAGACCTATAAATGATCTGAAATTGGTTAAAAGACTATGAGGTTGTGAAATTTTCAATCTACTTTAGCAGGAATAATTTTAAGCGATTTGTTTATTAGTTTCTTTTTTCATCTTATGTAAAAATTCCTCGTAACACCGGTTGAAATTTTCAAGTTCATCCTCGGAAAAATTATAAACAACGCCGCAGTTGGGGCATTCAAGTCTTCCTTCGTTGTACGACTTTTCAAAGTCGATTAGAATTTTTTCTTCACAGATATCACACCTGTAATTAATTTGAACCTGCATATCTATCTCCTTCTTTTTGTCTCTGTTAGTGAATAACTTTATGTAAAATAAGCTATTTAAATGTAAAATCAAGGTGATTCGAATTAATTTATTTCCAGTTTTTGTCAAAGTACTGAAAAAAAGCCGCAGACAGGGAAAACGGGTTTATTTTTCTACAAATAAAAAATTTCTCAGGATGGCAAAATTGGAATTTTAATAAAAGTTACTACTGTAACCGTCACGGAACTTCAGCAGGTTTTTAGTCGGGGTATATTTTTTTTGAGGTCGGAAGTTGATGCAATATAAAGATAATTCTTATCCGGTATATAAACATATCACATAACGATTATAAAAATTAGTTTGTCTAAAATTATTTAAAAAATTAAAAACCGTCTGTAGAAGATTTAGAATAATTAGCCGGGAAACAAGAGTTTATTGTGTTTAAAAAGATTTTCAAAAAATGCTTGCGGAGAGGCAGGGATTCGAACCCCGGAAGGACTTGCATCCTTAACGGTTTTCAAGACCGCCGCATTCAACCACTCTGCCACCTCTCCGGAAATATTCTACCCCCTTATTATTTGTATTTTGGGCTACAAATATAGGAATAGTTATATTTTCAACAAAGTATTTCAGCCGGTTGTAAAATAACAAAACGTTGGTGTAAAATGGACGAAATAAAAACTTATAAAAATTTTGCAAAACATCTTTCTGATATAAGCGGTGAGGTGATAAAAAAATATTTCAGATCAAAAATTAAGATCGAATCAAAAAAGGATCTGTCCCCGGTAACTGTTGCAGATAAAAAAGCCGAGGAGGTAATGCGGGAAGCCATTATAAAAGAGTTTCCGCAACACGGAATAATCGGGGAGGAATTTGGTGAGCATAATGTTTCGGCGGAGTACAAGTGGGTATTAGACCCGATCGATGGAACAAGAAGTTTCATTAGCGGTGCGCTGAGTTTCGGAACATTGATTGCTTTGATGAAAAATAATAATCCCGTTATTGGAGTAATTAATCATCCGGTGCTGGACGAATTTCTAATCGGGGATAATGAAGTTACGGAAATTAACGGGGAAACTACCCGGATGCGTGATTGTAAATATCTTACCGAAGCTGTACTGCTTACAACCGATCATCTTAATATTGAAAAGTATCAGGACAAAGAAAAGTTTGATAACTTAATTCATAAAGTGAAAATATACAGACAATGGGGTGACTGTTATGGCTACTACCTTTTAGCAACAGGGTTCGCCGATATTATGATCGACCCGGTTATGTCTGTATGGGATAAATTAGCTCTCGTTCCTATAATCAAAGGGGCAGGGGGGATAATAACCGATTATCATGGTGATGATCCTATAAAAGGTAATAGTATAATTGCCGCAAATTCAATAATTCACCGGGATGTAATTGATGTGCTGAACTAAAATTATCAGGGCAAAAAAATACCCCGGGATGCGGGTATCACCGGGGTAAGAAAAAATTGATGTGTCTCTAATTTTATAGTGAAGAACCTATTTTCAATCTCAAATTCACAAATATTTTAAGAATGCCGAAACTGCCGTCAGCTTTATCTGAAAGAAGTAATGACGGACCTATTGAGAAGGCACTAAACGCCCAGCTTTCTGCAATCTTCTGCACGGTAAGATTTATAACATACTGAGGATTCCTTGTTTTACTGCTTGGCATTGCATCAAACGAAAGATCAAAAGTGCTGCCTGCTAATGACATTTCTCTAAAGTCAAAACCGGTGTGCCATTCGTCCAGGTATTGTGCCACATATATTCTTCCCTTAGTAGAACCCAGAAATTTAACCGGATATCTGAATTCCCAGTTAAAGAATGATCCTTCAAGCAATCTTGCCTGGTATTTAACCGTGCCGTCATCGTTAAAAACAACAGTACCCTTAGCCGGGTCGATGTATTTTGCTTTCTGGTCTTCGGTAAACTCACCGATAGTATTCAAAAAGCTAATTTCGAAGAAGTTACCGAAAGGAAAAACATAACCTATCTGATAACCGGAAGTAACAATTAGATTATTAAAATTGTTATCCGTAAAAGTATTAATTAGAGGATCGATATTTGTAAATGCACCGCCGTAAGCGCCGAGTATATGGAAATTGGTTTCAATAAAGTTTGTATTTAAGGGTCCTTCATACCTGGTTTCTAAACCGAATGATATACCGATATCCTTTTTAATCGGAACACCGAATCTCTCGCCGCCGAGCATTTGGAAGAACGGATTTATATACCACAAGTTTGATGAAATTTGTTGTTTAGTAGGCGGATCAACAACCTTACTTACTTTTAGTTTTCCAATTACGCGGGTAAATACACTTCCATAATTAATACTTTCTTCTAAGTTTATCTTAAAAGGATAAGTGATAACCTTTGCTCTCAATTCAGGCGACAAAGCCAGGAACGGATAAAGCACTCCTTTAATGGAAATAGTTTGATTGTTGGGGTCTCTCAAATCAGCAATAATCTCTGCTTTAGGATCGGGTGGATCAATAAACAGTTGTTGCTGGATATGAATGAATAAACTATCGTCCAGCGGTTCCATCTGGAAGTATCGGATTGGCTCTTCATCCTCTTGAGCCAGTATGGAAGTAAATGCAGGTACAAAACAAAGTACTAATAGAATAAGAATAAGTTTGATTTTCATAGTATTTTTGCTCTTTCAATTAATTATTTAGAAAAATCCGTGAAGAAGAATGAGTCACCTACCTGTACCCTGTCTTTTGTCCTTTCATCAACAACGGTAAAAAAGAAGTTTGCTTTATATCTTCCGTCTGCTTCCTGCATTTCCTCATGTTTGTCTATCCAATCATCATATTGAGATTCATTTGCTGCCATTCTTAAAGATACATTATAAACGAGATTACCCTTTTTGTCTTTTATAGGACCGTTTACGGAGATTGGTCCGGAGTATGTGACTTTTAGCTGATTAGGTCGTTTATCAATAATAGTAACCGTAAATGCTGTGATCCTCTGTAACTCTTTAACATAAATATCGGAAGCATTCATTTTCGTAGTCACACGCAATATTTTTACCTCCGGCGGGCGATTGGGAATAACTTTAATTCTCTCCTGCTGGGTTCCAAATTTCACAATAACTTCGGTTTGGTCTTCAAGATCGAATTTTTTTTCTTTGCCCGGCGGAATGATTACAATAGGGGTGGACATATTTTTAGGATCATATATTTCTGTGGGAACAGTACCGCTGTTTTTAGCAATATTCCAGGTGTACTGAATGAACGTTTGCTTAAGTGAGATTGGCGATTGCAGCTTTGTCTGCTCTTTTACTTTTTTCTCGGGTTTCTTTTCTTCGGGGGGTGGAATTTCTTTTACAATATCCTTTAAATCATTAACACGTTTATTTAAGCTTGCCAATTGTTCTTTAAGCTCAACGTTTTCTTCTACAACTTTCGGGTCGATCTGTATGCTGAAATCAATCCCGAGCGAATAAAGTGAATCGAGAATTGCAACTAACGAATCTCTCACACTTACATCAACTGTTTTTTCTTTGAGAGCAACCCTCTTTAAGTTAAGGTCTGCCCCTTTTAATGCAAGTATTGTAATAACGAATATATACAGTACTTGATAAATTATAAATTTTACGTCTCTATTTTTATTAATCATTTTAAAATTTCACTATTTTTTTACAACAATTGCTTCTAAATGTTTTAACCCGACTAAAGTTCTTTCATCAGTAAGTGAATTTGATGCTTGTGTAATAGAGGTAGCAAGCAAATTCAATTGCTGAATTTTATCGGAACTAATTTGCTGGCTCGTATTAAGTTTTTCCATAATGTTTTGGATAGATGTAAAGTTTTTAAGCATTACATCACTCAGTCTAACAGTATGCTCAACGAGATCATTGTATTTTGTCATCACTTCAACAGACATTTGAGGACTACTTATACCGGCACCTCCCCGGTTCAATTGTTTCATCAGGTTTCTGGAATTCTCTACCTGGATTCTTGAAAAGTATTTATCCCTGATATCCTTTACATGGTTTACAACACTCTGAAATTCCACACCAAGCTGGTCTAAAACCGGTTCGAATAGTTTACCGATTGCAAGAAGTATCAATGCTTTTATTTCGAATGGAACAGATATTCCTAAAAATACTTCTTCTCCCAATCTAATACTTATCAGAAGAATTGCAGCACCGATAAGAGGCAGTGCAGTTGCTATACTGTCGATAATACTTGTTGCCGCCTGGATCAGACGGTCGATTGTTTCAGATGCGGGAGTTCTAATTATTTCAATTTTAAGTTTACTATAGGTAATGTATGCTACAAAAACGAAGAACGCATAAGCAATTAACACTAACCACCAAAAAGTATATGGTTCAAAAGTTTCGGTGGGCGGTACCCAGCCGGGGAATAATGACTGAGCCAACTTAATGGTTATTTTACCCAGAAACGGAACACTGGCTACATCCAGGAAAAATGAAATGATTAATGCAACAAACGAAATGATCGCTGGTTTTATTACTAATGAAAAACGAATTTTGCTTACAGCAGACCTGGTATAACTATCTAATTCTTCTTCCAGACCATCCTGAATAATTTCATTCGTGTTGAATAACTTGGCACCGGTGTTGTCCGGTTTTTCTTTTGTTTTTAGCATCAGTTACCTCAAATGGTATTTATTAAAAATTTATTGGGCAAATATAATTATAAATTAATTCCTTATACAACGTATTTTATTGGTAATAAAGAACTTACAGGTATTAATTCACCATGAAACGACGAAACCGTCTTAGTCAAATTCAATTATCATACCAAGCAATCAGCCCGGAAAATAGTTTATTCAATTGCAATAGGGCGAAATCCGTCTTTTCATCAAGTAGAATTTGCAGTTAGTTTTGCCTTTTCAAATGTAAAATTTAACTACACTAATTATAATTAGTTCCTCAAAGCAAGTTCGGGTAACTTAAAGCAGCTTGATGGTTATTTCTTCTTCGGTTGAATTAATTATTGTTTGATTTAAGCTGTTTCCCGGCTCAAATAATTTTACAGGGAAATGGAAGGGGAGTTAAATAGACATGGAAGATTATCTTTTAAATTGGCTGAACAACCCGGTAATTGATGATAGACATTCCCTAAAAATATTTGTTGTAAAGAATATAAAATGGAAAGATTTTTTGCCTTAACATTGGTATTAAGTTGTTGTTATATTCTTTTCAATCTTCGGATTTATTATGTTTGCAAATCAACAAATCCCTGTTACAAAGGAATTTTAAATGGCACAAAAAAAACAGAAAAAAAAAGTTAGACAAATTGGAAAAAAGAAGGCACAGAAAAAACCTTTAATCGATCCTAAATATAAAAACACATTTTGGACGATAATAATTCTTGTTATCCTTCTTATATTTTTTATTGTTAATAATACACGGCACGAACCCGAGCAGGGTCCTTATCCCCCGGGGTACAAACCGGTAAACGTCGAAACAAATTCAAACAACTGAATCTCAATTTAGAAATTATTAATAACATCGGATATTTTTTTAGTAAATGGAGAAGTATATGTTAAAGATGCCCTTTATTCTTTTTGTTGTTTTCACTATTTCAATTTACGGCTGCAAACAAAATTCTTCGAATGATGAAAACAGCAAGCAAAACACATTACAGGAAGTTACGGAAAACAGCTTAGATAAAGCACCCGATTTTTCGCTTTATACTCTGGACGGTACTAAAATAAAGCTTTCCGATTATAAAGGTAAAACTGTAATTTTAGATTTTTGGGCTACCTGGTGCCCGCCCTGCAGAAAAGGTATTCCCGACCTGGTTTCAATTCAGGATAAATTTAAAGATGACCTGGTTATCATAGGTATATCTTTAGACCAGCCGGCTACGCAAAAAGATTTACCCCCCTTTATAGAAAATTATGGGATTAATTACCCGGTCGTTCTTGGTACGATGGAAGTTGTAACTGCTTATGGTAATATTCAAGCTATTCCTACTTCATTTATTATAGATAAAGATGGTTACATTGTAAATAAACATGTCGGGCTGATTCCTAAATCTCAACTTGTTGATGAGGTCAGCTCTTTAATCTCCGGTCCTTAATTGTTTCTGTTAATTAAGTTTGGAAGGATGCTGTTTCAAAAGTAATATCTATTTGTCGTTTCTGTGTTCCGAAAAAATACCCTCGGTAAAAACGAAAATCTAAATGTTTGAAAAACATAGGATATCCCTTTCTTTACCCAGTGAACCGGGATGGATGGCATTTCCGTAATTATTACTTTTGTTACAGTCTCTTTTTATTGTTAATAATGGATTTTAAATTGAAGGAAAATTTTATTATTTATGAATAGGATTTTTAATCTTATTATCGGGGTAGAATGAAAGGAAACGTTACAAAACAAAAACCTTGTGTACTGATAGTTGAGGATGATAAAGAAAATCAGAAATATCTCGGTTTAATTCTTAAAAAAAATTACGATGTTGAATTCTGTGATTCTTCAACTTCATTTTTCGATCTTTTAGCGCAAAAGCAATATTCTGCAATAATAATGGATATAACTCTTAAAGGCGAAAAGAACGGTTTGGAACTTACACGGGAATTAAAAAATTCAAAAGTATATAAAAATATTCCGGTAGTTGCATTATCGGCGCATGTATTTAGTCAGGATAGAACAAAAGCATTAGACGCAGGTGTGAAGGTTTATCTTACAAAACCCGTTGACAATAAGACTCTTATAAATACTTTACACAATCTTGTTAAACCGGGTGTAATTAAAAAGTAATATTATTTTATCCCCCCCGCGGTAAAAATTATCAAAGCCCATCTCTTAAGAATTTAGGTTCTTCCAGTGTTAATATCAGGGAAATTCTATGCGAATCGGGGAGCCGGTCGACTTCAGATTCACTGAATCTTGCAAATGAATAATCAATATTAAGCTTTGGAAGTTTTACGCCTGCACCGATTGTAAATTGTTTTATGTCGTTGTAGCCTCCGCGGAGGTAAACAAGATTTTCAATGTTTACTTCAACTCCGGCATGCATATCAAAGCTAACCGGACCGAGATTAAAGTTCGAGGCAAAGCGTCTGTTTTCAAAGCGGACATCAAAATCGAGTACCGGCATAATGTAACCGCCTAAAAATCCGGTTATCATATATGCACCGCCTACTTTAAGAGTAGGAGAAACCAGTTCGTTTCTTCCGGTATTCCAGGCAATGAGTGTAGTAGTAGCATCTTGCAGGTTTGCACCCAAGGATAAATTCTGTATAGGCATGTAATATGCACCCACATCAAAACCAACACCGGTGGCGCTAAACTCAGCAATATCTCTTTTAATAATTTTTACATTAGCACCCCAATAAAATTTGTCGGTTTGTCTTTTGGAAAATGTTAAATATATAGCCCAGTCCTGGTTACTAAATTCAGTAATTCTCGAGTAATCTAACCTTGCATAAATATTATTGATGTCATTAATCAGCACACCTGTTTGTCCGTCAATTAATGCATTTCTTGTGTCGGGAATTCCATCAACGCCAAGCCGCATAATGCTTAACCCAAAACTCATGTCCTGCCCGAACGGAATACCAACGGCAGCGTAATCATAATTAACAAGGTTACCAAATTGTTCTGAATGCATTAATGAAATCTGCGGATAATTTATATTTGCTAAACCAGCCGGGTTATAATAGCCCGCAGTTACATCATTTGCAATTCCTACAAAAGCTCCGCCCATACCTAACGGTCTACCGCCTATACCTATAGACATAAACTCACCGGCGTATTTGCTAATAACTGTTTGGCTGAAATTTAAACTTGAAGCAGAAAATAGAAGGGCTGCTGTAAGGAACAATATTTTTTTTGGCATATATTCGGACTCCTGATTTGCTATTTTCCTTAAATTTGTGCAAAAAGATTGCCAATTTGAACTATAAAGTCAAGGCTATTTTTTTGCGATGATTGGACTTTACCGGTAATTGATACATAATAAGATGGAATTATTTACTGAGATATTAATTATTCTTTACAGTTTTGTTTTATTCATATAGGATAAAAAATAGTTCGAATAGGTGATACTCCGAACTTAATGCCTTAAATCAAAATTTCAACTCTATTAAAAAATTATTATTTTTTTAAAAAGAATGAGAATATTATGAACAAACCAAAATTTTCTTTAGATAAAGCTCAAAGAGCAGTTTAAATCTCTTCGAAGATTGAAGGACATATAATCCCGCGTAAAAAAAGTGATAAATCAAAAAGAGCTAAAGCCAAAGTGAAAAGTTAATGTCAAAGTACACACAGAGCAGAGACTACATTTATTACCCCAAAACTAATAACAA
This sequence comes from bacterium BMS3Abin03, assembly GCA_002898075.1. Taxonomy (GTDB): domain Bacteria; phylum Bacteroidota; class Ignavibacteria; order Ignavibacteriales; family Ignavibacteriaceae; genus BMS3ABIN03. The sequence goes on along the minus strand of BDSV01000048.1, from coordinate 2,129 downwards.
TTCTGCATTCTAAATTCTACATTCTTAACAGTAAATCATCTTCAATTGATATAAATTTTGTCGCCGCATTAATCAAAGATGTTGCAGTAAGTTGAGCCACGCCATAAACTTCAACCGAAACAACAAAGTCTTTTCTGATTTTACTTACAAGTAAATCAAAATCACCATCGCCGGATGCTAAAACAACCATGTCTGAATTTTTTGCATATTCCATAACATCGAGCGTAATGCCAACATCCCAATCACCCTTTGCTGAACCATCGCTTCTTTGAATAAAAGGTTTTAGTTTTACTTCAAATCCAATTCCCCTAAGTATGTTTTGAAATTGTTTCTGTTTTTCATCGTCCCTGTCGATTGCATAAGCAATGGCTTTCACGACCTCCCTATTTACAGTGGCTTTAGCCCAAAATGCGTTATAGTCGAAATGACAATTATGGAACTCTTTTGTAGTGTAGTAAATATTTTGAACATCCACAAACACGCTAACTTTTTGCATGAATTTGATTGACCTTTCTGGAGTTACTTGAGTGCCTAACTGCGTGGCTGCTAACCGTCTGCCCACGACAGAGAAAAAAAGTAAAAACATAACTGCAAATAATTTTTAAAACATTTTATTTTTGTTAAAATTTAAACCAATAATTCTTACTTTGCTTTCCCTTGGTTAGCAACAGCCGCGGCAGCTTTTGCAATTTCATCGGGGTCGCCTAATATAGTTGCCGCTTTTCGGCTTAGCACAACACCGGATTATCTCTCGGTGAGCTTCGAGATGAATCCTTTATAACGTTAGGCATTTTCCCAATTTGTTCCAATATAATTAATTGATTCAATCTTGGGGTTGCTTAATTTATAATTTGTGTTAACAATGACACTCCAAATTACATCAAAAGCTGTCTCTCCTTTTTTCACTTCTACTTTCTCTTTCCCAAGATTTGGGAATAAATTTTGAAAAATATTTTGTGATCCTTGCGGTTTTGAAGGTTGCGAAAACATAGATAGCAAAGATGATTGTTTTGTTTGAGCATTCTTATCAACATATTTAAAACCAGTAGCTTCAACACTTATTCGTGATGATAAATATACTCTCTGACTAATTTTCTTTACAAAATTAGGCGGAGAAATAAACCATTGATTATTATGTCTTGCTTGGGCACTTTCAGGGATAAGAGTTAATTCTTTTTGATATTTATCTAATATTTTCTTTTGTATTTCACTCTTATAAAATATTCCTTCTTGATTTTCTTCTGAAAAGAAGTAGTTATTCAAAGAATCAATAATTTTGTTAATAAATTCCTCATCAACTTTAGAAACTAAAGTATTAATTAATCCTTTTAATTCTTCAACGTTCCGCAATATTCGGACATTATTTTTTCCAGCATTTCTTTCTTTTAGTGCTGTTATAAGCAACCCATCATTGCTTACAATTACTATTCTACAAATCTTTGTAGTCGATGGAGAATCGGCGATTAGTTGACAAACGGACTCAATAATCAGTGCATCGCGAAAACCTTTCTCTTTTTCGCTATCCTCAAAGGGAGCCTTTCGATAGAGTGAATTATTAATAATAGTTTGCCAATCTATTTTATCGATGGAAAGATTAAGTTTTTCAAAGCCGTTTTCTTTAATTTGGTTTTCGATTGTCTCGTTTATTCGGCTGTCAATTATTTTTTCATTAATGTTAAGATTATGTCCTAACAGTTTTTCGAGTTTTTGAATTGAGAAAAGAAGCTCATATCCCCTTTTTCTCATTTGAAATACTCTTTCGTGGATGACAACCTCAGGAAGATACCATTTAATCAATAAATCGGAATGGTTTGAATTTTCTTTAACTGTTTTAGCTACTTCTGTGTTAATCAAATCACTGGCAGAACCAGTAAATAAAACATTAGTATCGAAAACAATTTTTAACTCTGTTTTTTTTACCATAGAAATCTCATATTATATATCTAACGGCGTGGCAACTAAAGCGCCGCCCAACACAGCTTCGCCGCCTTAGCCCCAAAAGCCAATAATTATTAAAACCCTATTTTACTTAACTACGCTCAACAAAATGCTGAACTTGTTTACAAACTTTTTAATACTCAAAACTAAAACATTGCATAGGCGGTCGCTTTGAGTTGCGGGTTAGCTGT